>NC_015944.1:300000-405816 GCF_000223905.1 Haloarcula hispanica ATCC 33960 | reverse complement strand
AGTCGTTGCCTGATGTATTGGAAGGAACATACATAAAACCACCCCTGTCCGCAGTGTCCGGAGTGTCCGCTGTTCTATTGCTTATAAAAGAATGGCGGGACCCTCCCACCCCACTATGTCCGCAGTAACTAGAAAACGGTAGGTGGGGGTAACTCAGAAAACTATTCGTTAAGGAAAAGTTTATAATACTATGCTGAGAGCTAGACCGTAGTGCAGTTTAATAGCTATAGAGAAAGACGCTATAGCAATACTTGACGCTATCTCTAGTCTAGATAAGATTTGGGTAGTATCTAGACACAATCTAGTTGAGACTAAGTAAAATCTAAACTGTCTATATTCTATCTAGATGAAGTTCAGATAGTATCCAGGCTGTTCTAAATTGACTACCCTTCGAATCAAATGAGGCTGTTTCCTTCCCCCCTCCCTCTCTTTTGAAGAACAGCGGACAAAGTGGGGTGGGAGTGTTCTCTCCCATTCCTCGCCTAATTTACGGTCTTCAGACTCTCTGTGGCCAATTTATAGCCCTTCTATTGTTCAAGCACACACCGCCGTGTCCGCTGTTCTCGTGTCCACCCCCACTAGAACAGCGGACATCGTGGTGTGGCCCAGGCGAAGCAACACCACAATGTCTGCAGTAATCGGCGCATGATTTCTCAACTGTCCCAATAGAACAGCGGACATCGTGGTGTCTATTCACGATTATGCACCAGACCTCCCCGTCAGACGCCACAATGTCCGCAGTAATATGGGTTTAGAACACCTCTAACGAAGTGTTACTGCAGACACTGTGGTGTTCTCTGTTTCATCCTGCCCGCTCAACGATTCGGGTTCTGCTTCTGGTCCGGGATTCACTGTTCGCGCCGCATTGGTCACGTTAGTCGTCGCAGCGCTCCTGCTCATCTGCCGCGACAGTTACTGTACTCAACCGATCACTGAATACTACTTGCCCACGTTCAGCGACAGCCCAGTCTGCCAGCTATCGCGATAACCAACAATCCACCCGCTGGGTTCTGCTGTTCCCTTCCATCTTGTTCTGCTGTTTCCTCCTATTCGAGCGGTTCAAACACAGTCGTGGTGCATCGATACCTTCTACGCTAGCTGTCATCTGAATACGCGTTCAACAAGCCGTGCCTGCGCCTTTCTGAGATGATTCGATGCGGTACTCGGAGCACAACCGAGCTCCTCGGCGACGTCCTTGACGCTCCCATTTCGCGGGACGTCGTAGTAACCGACTTCCCGTCCTGCGGCGAGTGCTTCGCGCTGACGTGAAGTGAGGCCGATGTCGAATGTTCCAGGGCTGGCATCGTATTCGCCGATCTTCTGGACGTTTACCGTGATTCCGTCGGGAAGTGCATCCCGGACCTGTTCGAGAGTGGCGGGTTCGCCGACGACATCGAACAACACGACTCCGTGCGGTCGGTAGGCAACCGGTGGGACCACCATTAGCGTCGGCTGTTCGAACGCCGCGTAGAACTGTCGTGATTGTTCAGTCTCCCGGCCACGGACGAACGCGTAGAACGCCTGGTCTCGAACGGGTGTAATATCGTAGCTTTCCATGGTTTCGACCGCAGAAAGCGCCGATTCGTAGGGTTCGCGATCGCCGACGATATAAAACAACGTATAGGCAATCTCGTCCTCGACCCCGACTTTCCACGTAACGAGCCACTCGCGTTTGATTGCGTCGCTTTCGGTCATAAAGCGGTGCATCGGACGCTGATACTCCGGTGCATACTGGATCTCTAAGCGGAGATATCTCACGGACGAGCCCTGGTGGCGGCTCCCACATAAAGACACTAGTGTGTACGACAGTTCGCGTATCCGCTCCCACTATCTATCCGTAGCTGTTCATGAGCAGTGATCGGCGGAATGTGGACGACGCACAGTCTGATGAACGGATATGCTGTGGTAGAAACACGGATGCCCGATTTAATTCTACACTTCGGGAGGTGCTTGGTTCGTCCCCGTTCATCCTGACCAAATTCGACGCGTTCATGAACTGGGTCCGGGGGTCCTCGATGTTTGTGCTGCAGTTCGGCATCGCCTGTTGTACCATCGAGATGATGGGCACTCTCGCTACGAAACACGACCTCGACCGCTTTGCTGCCGGAGTCCCTCGGGCATCACCGCGGCAGGCAGATCTGATTATCGTCCCGGGGACCATCGTTTCGAAGTTCGCGCCGCGGATGAAGCGCGTGTACGACCAGATGCCCGAGCCGAAGTTCGTCGTCTCGATGGGGTCGTGTACTATTTCCGGTGGGCCGTTTCAGGAAGGATACAACGTCATCAAAGGTGCGGAGCAAGTCATTCCGGTTGACATTCACGTCCCGGGGTGTCCGCCCCGCCCCGAAGCGCTGATCTACGGCGTCGCCAAGCTGCAGGAGCGCATCGCCGAGGGCGAGTCCTCGCCGGTGACGGTCAAGCCGTACGAACTGGAGCAGTTTGACGACCTCGAACGGGACGAACTCGTGGACAAACTCGCCAGCAAGATCGACGAGGACGACCTCGTCATGCGATACGACTGGACTGGCTCGACCTGACCTACTGCGTCGTTACGGGGACTTGACCGTACGATTCGGACTACGTACCTGAGGTGGGGCTTCGGCCCCGATGTAATTGCCGCTCCGGTTCGATGTGGCTGAAACCCAATAGTGTCTTGGAAGACCAGTTCGGATTTTACGACGCAGCTTCAGTGTAGTTCACTTCGAACGATGTCGTTTCATTCTCACCGTGGTTACCGACTGTCACCGAATCAGTACCGTCAATCCGCTCAACTGCGACCCTCGTCCAGGTACGCTCGACGGTTTCCGATTCGAGATCGATTCGAACGACGACCGTGCGACCGCCGCCTGGCCGTGTGAGTTCGAGTTTGACCTGGCTGTCGTCTGTTGCTTCGACGACGGTCGCGTCCAGCGTGTCCGGATCGTCGAACTCCGTCTGGATGGCGTAGCTGGTGCGTTCGTTCGATTCGATGAGCCGGTCGATGGAGTCCCGTTCGCTTTCGTTGAGAGCGCCGATCGTATCTGTAATGTTCAGATTGAGGCCTTCGAGCTCCGAGTGGCTCGAACGGACAGCTACCGACTGACTGTTGAGGGCGACTTCACCTTCGACAGCTGGGAGGCAATTGTCCACGGGACGGGCGTGGATGCCGACGGTGTCTAACGGTTCGTCCCGGGCGACCGTCTCGTAGTACTGGTTGACCTGAACTTCGATGTGATCGTACGCGCCGAGCCCCGCGTATCCTGATATTTCCTTCCAGACCAGTGACGCGAACTGCTCGCGGCCGATTTCGTCGAACGGCTCGCCGCTGTGCTGTTCGACAAGTGTCACGGTGACACCGCGGACCTGTATGTCAGTCCGAGTTCGGTTCGGGGTGTCAATACGGAACCCGCCACCACAGGTCCGGTCGCCCTGATCGAACGTGACCGTGCCACTATCGTTGGAAACCGTTGTCACCTCGAACGCCGTCGAATTCGTAACTGTGATGCTACCGGTAGTTTCATTGGATTCGGTCTCAGAGGGGGACGATTCGGATGGGGCATTTCCGGCACTCCCATCGGCTACGACGGCTGCGCCGCTGGCAGTGAGCAGGAGGGCCGATACCGCAACCGCGTACGCTGCGAGTCGGTAGTCACGATGCATCTGCATCACTTCGTTGGCGGGGAAGTTTTCGTTTCATTGTCTTGGGGGTGATCGGACAGGACGCACGAGCGCGGTCGGTAGCACAGTACAGTAAAGCCGGGCCCGTAGCGGCGGGCCGAGTTCGCAGTGGCGGGCCGAGCATATGCTGTGGGCCGGTGTGCTCGCTGTGAGTGCTGGCCCGATCACGGCATCAGGAAGTTATACGAAAACCATTGTAAACCCCCGTTGGAAACGGGAGTGAAACGGATCTGAAACGCGTTTCAGAGATTGTTCCATTCGTTTCAGTTTACTGAAAACCAGCACTTTCATACGAAAACGTCCGGTCACGACGGACATGGAGTCGGTTAGACGGTCCCGTCTGGTGTTGGTCCTCTCGCTCACCGTCCTCAGTGTGAGTATCGCCGTCTTCGCAACCGCGACTGGTATCGCCGCCACGGCGACAGCTGATACCGGATACGAGTTCGCTATTGAAGACGATGCACTCGTCGAAACGAGCGGCAGAACTACTGAGGTTCTGATATCGGATATCGGAACTGTCAACCATATCGAGATTACGAATATCAACCGGAGCCCCGTTGTGCGGGCCACACCATGGGAACCGCCCGAACTGTCCCGCTCAAAGCAAGCGCGAGCCAAGCGGATTATCACGACGGACGGGTCGGTCGCCGATACCGTTGCATCACCGGCCGACGCAGTGTACACGATGCGGCCGGTTCCACGCGGGGTAGCTAGCGAGAGAGCCGCGGTCGTCGGTGCAGATCCGACAGCGCAGTGGCACGATCTCACCGCAGTCAACGAGTCCACCTTCACCGTTCGGAACGGCACGACTGCAGGGGTCGTCGTCATTGAACGGACGGAGCAGCGACTGAGTGATCGCCGTGTACTGGTTGTCGTTGAACCGATTGATCGGGAAACCCGATACAGTGTCGTCGTCGATATCCGAAACGAGAGGATAGATGCGTTCGTCCGACTCCGTGGGGTACCGGAGTAGTCCGGATACATCGCTGGTCTCAACAATGATCGAAAACACCCTCCAACGTAGCGAGGTCGTCGCGGCAGGCGTCTTCGTCATCTCGACCGCCCTGATGCTTTTGCTGGCCGGCCATCTCATCACGCCGGCAGTAGCCACAGTCACAATCGGCGAGACCACTGTCCAATCAGGATCTCCGGGGCCGTCCATCCGAACAGTCGATATCGCCGTACTCACAGTGGCTGCGTTCGCCTCCGGTGCGAGTGCCGTGGCGTTGTTCCGTGTCGATCGGGGTGCATCGGGGTCTACTATGGACTCGCCGGACACTCGATCGCCGGACGCTGACCATGACCACGCACCGACAGCGGGCCTACTCGAAGCCCGTCGGCAGGAATGGGAAGAGACTGCGAGTCGCCTCGCGAGCAACGAACGGATCGTGTATGAGATCATGCTTGATGCCGATGGGGTCCTTCCACAGAGCGAAATCGTCGATCGAACGGAGTTCTCGAAGGCGACTGTCAGCCGGACCCTCGATACGCTCGAAGCCAAGAACCTCATCGAACGGAAGCGGCGCGGCGTCGGCAACGTCATCATCCTGTCGTGAATCCCACACTGATCGGGCGATTTGCTCCATTCGGGCGACAGCGTTGCTGAAACCAGCCGAAGCTATCCGTCCGTAACGATCTGGGCAACGCGGTCGCGGCTGAAAAGCTGCTCATCCGATGGAATCTCTGGATAGTGATCCCCGTTCTCGTAGGGTGGCCACTCGCCAAAGATATCCGGGTAGAGCTGTTTCGCGGTCATTTCGATCTGGAAAAGATTCATGATCGGGCCGTGGTATCGCATTCCGTGTGCGTATACGCGGTCGTCTTTGACCGCTGCGAGTTCTTTTCCAACGCTGTGTGACGCGAGCCTCTCGCGGACATCGTCCATGTCGTAGCGCGGTGTCATCCCCCAGAGATGGAGGATTACGTCAGGGTCCGCGTCCAGCATCGTTTCATAGCCGACCGAACCCCAGAGACCGTCCCACGTTTCGTCCCCGAAGGCGTCGTTGGCTGCGAGCGGACGCGTGTCCGCGAGCCAGAACCCCGGTCGGTTCAGGTGATACGTCCAGAATTGGCCGTCGCCAAGTGTAACCCGAACCGCGGTCGGTCGATCTTCTTCGGGTGGAAGCTCCGTCTGGATGGTCTCGATGAGTTCTTGATGAACGGCTCTGAGTTGCTCGTAACGCTTTCGTTCCTGAAACACGGTGGCGACACGACCGAACAGCTCCCACAGCGTGTAATAATGGTAGTTCTCACTGTAGGGTTCTTGCGGGTCACCGTGTGTTCCGCTGTAGAAATTCCCGAAAAAGGGGCCGACATTGTCGACAATTTCCTCGATATCGCCCATATCCCAGTTCTCCTGGGTAATCGCCCATGCGGGGTCAAGGAAGTGAACGTCGCTACCGAGGCTGTAGAAGAACTCCTTGCTAAAATTATCGTAGGGGTTCGGAAGGTCCTCCCATTCAAAAGAGACACCAGAGAGCCGTTCGTAGTAGTGGTTCATCGATGGCCCAGCCATCTCTGGAACGAACATCGAATTGACCGCGTCACCGTGGTTAAGCGCGACTAACATATCTGCATACTGATTGTACATCGTGAAGACCTTCTCCGGTACGGAGTCGAACTCGACCTCTCCGACAGGAGAAAGCGAGGCAACGTAGGAGCCGTCATCTGACGGGGTTGATGTGCCCGTTTCCTTGTCACTCGCTGTTGCTGTACTGGGCGGTTCCCCACCGTTACTGGAGCAGCCGGCTACGATTGACGTGCCGAGCAGCAGACCACCGCCGGAGAGGTAGTCTCGTCTGGTGAGACTACCTGTACCGTCTGTCTCGTCCATGTTTTAGGTTGGCCTAATGTGACGTATATGGCTTTCGGATTAACCAGTGTACTTCGCTTGCAGGACGAAGGACTGACCACTCTATCACCGCCGTGAATCTCGACCAACTTTGTTCTATGACAGATTCTTCGGAGTTGTCTGTGAATCTCACCTATATGATACAATTGACTATAGATCTACTACTATACACTCACAGTTGGTCGAATATGACAAGTATGAATGTACCGGTAATATATTTAGACATCGAAACCGAGATTGTAACTCAGGAAACTCGGTCTTATCTCTGAGATCAATATACAAGTGTGAAAACGTACTTCTACGACTATATTGTTCTACATTGTGGCTGATATCTCTTGGATAATAACACGTACTCAATTTTAATCCGGATATGATATCCGCGACATCCAATCAGATAGTTGCTATTCAAAACACGATTTTTTGATACCAGCGGCCGCTGAGAGCCTGTCGAGTTCGCCGGCGTCAAATAATAACACCTGTACGGATGTTATAACACCTACTTGCTTCAGCTCTGAGGCACAGCCATTTTAAGTGATACCTGGTGCGATACACTGTAAATCTTCGCACGACTATCATCTAATATGATTTCTAGTTCCGGATTGGGTAGCGGAGGGCAGGGATCTATCGGAACTTCGACCGGCTACAGACGGTGACCGCTGAGGAAGGTATGATTGAGACGATCCCGGAAGAACTTCTGGAGCCCCACGTTGGGCCAGTGAACAAACACCGAGAGTTCTCCCCGCTATAGTAACAATTGAAACGATGTACACACTGATCGCACTGCTGTCGTGCGATCAGGAGTGCATTGATTTTCAATGGCTACTATAGATATGGCGCGTACCGCTCGCCATGACGACGATACCGATCATCGACGGTCACTCGTCGAGGCTGTGGTTTTCTCGCTCAAGCAGCGGTACGGCGACACGCTTCGGACACGGACGTGGTTCGCCCAGATCCGTGAACTCGTTCTGAGAGCGACTCTGAGAAATATCGAACTTGCTCCGTAACTTCAGTCGGTACAGCCTGTGAATTTATCGAATTGCAGGTGAGCCATCTGCGTCATTTGCATCGGCTATCCACTGCGGTTGCATCGGAAGGATATCCGACGGTAAATCGTTCATGTCGAAGAATCCGACCTCGAGGGCTTCATCTTCGTCGGCCTCGGGTGTACCCCCCTCGATGGAACACCGAAAGCAATTGGTGACGAAGTGAACTGCCTTGCCTGAGGGATACGAAAACACTTGCTGTTCCGGGTGTGAATAGACGCCTATCAGCCGCTCAACCGCTATTTGCAGTCCCGTTTCCTCGTCAACCTCCCGTGTGACAGCGTCCCCGACTGGTTCGCACCGTTCGACCGTGCCCGTCGGGAGCGCCCACTGCTCTTTGTCGGCGCGTTTCAGCAACAGCACCTCATCTGCGTCATTCACTACGACAGCAGCGACGCCCGGACGTATCTCATCCGGCCACGAATAGGGTGGTGCCTCCCATGTGTCGGTTGTGTCTGTGAAGAGGTGTGCAAGCGACGAGATCGTCAAATCTGGTTGCTGAAGATCACGAGCAGATGCGGCAGTCGGTTTGTCCTCGGCCACCAGAATCCCGGTGAGCCCCGCACGGTGGGCGCCGAGAATGTCCGTGGCAGGATTATCGCCAATCGCGGCCGCTTGCACGTCGTCAGCCAGCCCGTCGAGAGCCATCTCGAACATAAGCGGCTCGGGTTTACCAACGACCGTTGGCTCTGTTCCCGCCGCAGCTTCGACTGCTCGGACAATGGCCCCGGCCCCGGGTACAGGCCCGTCTGGGGTCGGGAACGACCCATCCGGGTTCGTCCCCACGAACGTCGCTCCCCGCTGGATGTGTCTCGCCGCCCGCTGGATGTCTTGATATGACGTCTTCTCGTCCGCGCCGACGACCATCGCATTTGGATCGTCGTCCGTGATCTCGATGCCTTCTTCTTGGAGTTCGATTTCCAGCCCTCCGCTACCGACAACAGCAGCGGTGGTCATATCCTGTTGGGAGAGGTAGTGGGCGGTCGCCCAGCCTGACGTGATGATCTCGCCTTTTTCCGCGTCGATCCCCAGCTTGCGAAGCCTGTTCGCGATCGTCTCACGCTGAAAGCGTGGGTCGTTCGTCAGGAATCGCAGTTCCTTGTCCCGCTCATCAAGACGATTCACCGACTCGACCGCCTCCGGTAGGGCCTCGTCCCCGAGATACACTACCCCGTCGAGGTCAAGCAAGAACGCGTCGAATTGTTCAGAAATCATACCGTCTTGTAGCACCATCAGCCACTTGTATCCTTTTGTCGGGGTGTATATGTAATTTAACTGAGTGGCTGATTTATAGCGTCATTAACGAAACGAACTCGCTGTTACTCTGCGTCTAGACAAAGCCGACCAGTTCAAATGTGGTTTCGTCACGTCTACCCAAACAAATCAATCGGACGGCTGATAGCATTTGCCGCCGTTGATCATTGATCACCCAATACAGTGAGTGTAAAACCAATGTCAGGGTCGCTTCTGTTCACTGATCTTGAGTATTATACTGCGATCACGCTGTACTCCGTTTTGACTGGGATAACGCGATAGCCGTGATCGTCACATGAATAAATCTAAGACAATCTGACAGCGATGGGGCCAGCTAAATTCGAACGAATCAGTTACAATTTGACGACGTCGCCGCTCTCCGCGGCTTTGTGAATTGCCCGGATGATTCGCATATCCTGGAGGCCGTGGCGGCCGTCCGGGCCAATGTCAGTACCAGTCAAAACACGGTCAGCGAAGTAATCGAACTCCTCCCGCATTTCGTCCTCCGCGTCAAAACTCTCGTGTTCGACAGTTACTGTCGTCTCGTTTCGGGACAGGTGGAGTTTTGCTTTCCCATGGAACGCTGGACGGAGTTCGATCTGTCCGTCCGTCCCAGTTATTTTCAGTTGCGTATCACTGTGGGCGTTCTGGCTATCAGTCGTGACCATTTTGATACCGTCTTCCAGCGCCAGCAATGCCCCGGAGCGCTCATCAGGCACGTCGACGAAGGCCTCCCCATGAGAATCCATCTGTGACTGCACTGCCAGTGGTTCCCTGTCGAGCAGAAACCGAGTCGTGTTGATCGAGTAAATCCCCAAATCCATCACTGAGGTGCCATAACCTGAGAGTTCCGGATCGAGCCGCCACTGGTCCGTGTCCGGATTCATCTCAAGCAACGGCTGACTATTGTTTCCGTATACGGATACTGGCTCGCCGATGAATCCGTCTTCGATGAGTTCTTTTGCACGCCTAACAGCGGGGTCAGTCTGCATTCGGTAGGCAATCATCAACGGCACAGCGGCGTCCGCACAGACCTCAACCATTTTCTGGGCCCGTTCGACTGTTGCCTCCATCGGTTTCTCGCACAGGATCGCTTTGTCTAACTCTGCGGCTGTCTCGGCGTATTCCAGATGCAAGGCGTTCGGTGTCCCGATGTAGATGGCATCAAACCTGTCGGCTGCATCCCCGTCGTGGAACTCCTCGTAACTGATCCCGTGGTCCACACCGTTCTCGTCGGCGAGACGTTTCGCTTTCTCCGAAGAACTGCTGACGAGCGTTGTAACTTCACCCAGATCAGAGTCCTGAATCGCGGGAAGTGCTAGGTCGATTGTCCACCAGCCAAGTCCTAACAGCGCGTATCGAACCGTTCCGTCCGTGGTGGTTTGCCAGTCACGCTCGTTATACGTATCAATCCAGTCTTTCATACAAATATGTTTTAAACCTTGACGCTAAAAACTTCGGTTTCTGAACACGCAAACACCATGCTGGTGGGTGGGGTGACGTCGCCGGAGTATGTCACTGTACTATGCTGTAATCTTGTTACTACTGGCTCTCTTCTTCAGCTATTGCTATTCTACTCTTTCTCACTATGGAAAAAATAGAAAGATATTACTGCTCAAACGCACTCGTTCAAACAGTTAATACGGTATTATGTGGGTAGGTGTATCCTAATGGATATGAATCCGCCAGAATTACCCGCAAATTGTCCACTCTATGAAGGTATTATATAATCATAACTCAGAAATTAAGTTAGGCTGATATTTGTATGTACTATTTGAAACACTGTGAAGGTTTAAATCCCCTGGATTGGGGCTCTATTCAAACCCTGAGAATTGTTGGAGTGTTCTAGGTCCGTCTTTAGCAACTGATAGTGACGATTGACGGCCTCGTCTCCCATTATCTCATTAAGCACAACAGCTACGGCTGTCAATTACACATAAATATGTACTCTATATCCGACTGTAGCATAGCCGTAGTAAGCGCATATTCATGTTTTGGGAAGTAGATTGTAAACACATTGGAAAATCTTACAGGGTGCCAAGCTGAATGAAAAATAATGCAAATCGAACATTAATCTCGGGAGGAACTGTTGTTACGCCGACCAGCGAAATTGAGAACGGGACAATAGTATTCTCTGATGGAAAAATAGTCTCGGTGGAAGCAGAATCTCATGACTCCCCGGACATTGATGCGACGGGGAAGTATGTCCTACCTGGATTGGTTGATCTTCACGGTGATGATATCGAACGGCACCTCTTTCCGAGAGCTGGTGAGCGCGTCAACACGACTGTCGCTCTGGACCGATGTGATATTGCCAATGCCAGCGCGGGAGTTACGACAAAGTATCATGCCATTGCGTTCGAAGACGTCCCAGATAATAACCGGAGTATCGAATTAGCCCGTCGCTTGGCCGAGCATATCCGGGATTTCAACTGCGAAACCGGCGCCAGGGTCGATAACAGACTCCATATGCGGTGTGAACTCACCAACGAAACGGCTGTCGACGCCGTCTCGCAAGAAATCCAATCAGGGGGAGATCTCGTCTCCCTTGTCTCACACATTCCCGGAACGGGCCAGTTCGCTGGCGAAAATACACTTACACAACGCTATAATCTTCCGGACGGGGTCTCAGAGTCAAGCCTTCAGACCCTCGAAACACGCCGCAATGGTGTCTCCGAAACAGAAGTAATCTCGCGCGCACGAGAGATTACAGAGCTAGCAAGCAATAGAAATATCCCAGTCGCCTCACACGACGATGAAACCGTTTCGAGCGTGGACAACGCCGCTGCTATCGGGGTAGACATAAGTGAGTATCCGCTCTCCCACCGTGTTGCGCAGCGTGCAACCGAGTTAAACTTGGCCGTTGCGATGGGTGCGCCGAATGTGGTTCGCGGTGGGAGTCTGTGGGACGGGCCCGATGCGTCTCAGGCAATCAAAGACGGTGTTGTCGACATTCTCTGTAGCGACTTTCGTCCGCAATCACTGCTTAGCTCTGTTTTCATCGAAAACGGTGACCCTCTCAAAGACCGGGTGTTACGTGTCTCTACTGCACCAGCTGCCGCTGCCGGCCTGTACGACCGCGGCCGATTGGAGTGTGGAGCAAGGGCCGATCTGATTATCGTCGATCCAGACCCGGTTCCATCGATAGCACGAACATATGTTGCCGGCGACGAAGTGTATCGCTCTGGATAGCCTACTCGTGACGCGTACTGTGTAAAAACTGCGCGCGGAACCAAACCGTTCTTATCGGGCTACTCGCTGTCCAGCTCTTCGCGCTCAACTGACCAGTGATACACCGAACATGCGCCTGCAACACCCACTACCAGGGAGAACAAACCTAAAACTATGCTCCCGGGAAGTGAGAAGGCGACAGAGGCGGCTAGGACCATCGCACCGAGCACCGTGACGGCCGCGTAATACTGATACCACTGTCGGCCCTCCGCCTCTCCTTCAGTGCGGTTGAGGTACTTTTCGAAGTCGTCAGCCTTCTCGGTAAGGGTTATATGCCCTCGGTCTTGGTTAAAATCGACGACACCGATGTCGTCCATCTTCGGGAGATGGCACTGGTACAGTCCTACATACACGCGCTTGCGCTCACTTGATGTCAACGCATCAGTTGTGGTCTCGTTCTCGATGGCCGCGACGTGTTCTGCGAGTTCTCCAAGAGAGACCTGTTCGCCTCGTTCTCGAAGAAAGTGGAGGACCTCTCTGCGGCGGCTGTTTTTCAGTATTTCAAAAATAACGTCTAGAGATGCACCTGAGTCGTCCTGCTCCTGTGACGTCGCTTGGTCCGCACTGCTTTCTTTCCCTTTTGGCGATGGGACAGATTCGTCGCTTAGTTTATTATTCGGTTCTGCTTTCGTTTGTGCGGTGTCTTTGACTCCCATATTTACCCACTTCCTGTGTGCTGCGACATCGTCCACCCGTCTGGAATCGTGCTCACACAGCCCCCCGGCTGTATCGACGGAGCGTTACGCTGTCAGCCAGCATTTCAAATCAACATCACCTTGCCACTTAATACTTTGTTATGTAATCGATTAGATAATTTTCCTTTGATTACCGCCGGGGTAGTCAGTAGTTGTTTGGGTATTCCGGGAGTAACAGCGTTCTTTGAATCAATTTTCGGTGATCCATAATAAATGTCCGCTACAGTGTGTGTTGAGATACGCAAAATACGTAGACTACCCGTAAAAACGCTGAGACGGCCCCCTGTTACGGTTACACGTTACTCACTTTCTCGAAATCGCCCAGGGTAAATCGTAGCGTATATCGGCCGTTTCTATCGGTCATGCAAGTAACGCAATCTTATCAGTGTCAATTGAACAGCTATCTGGACCGCAGAGAGGTCCCTGCAGGAACGCAGTCCCCGATAAGATGCCCTTCTGGGTTCCCGTCGGGAATTGGAGCCTTACGATCTCCACGGTATCTGTTGTTGATCGGTTGTCGCCTGATTGCCAAACACGTAGATGAAATGCGTGTTATTCGAATTGAGCGGAAGAACGATATTACTCACCACATACTCAGTATGCAGGGTACTCAACCGGAATCGTGTATGGCTACGAAGCGAGACCAAGAGACACGAGCGAAACAATTAACCACAGGCACATGGAATATCACTGTACACGAGTTTGTGTCCAAAGAAGGTAGCTGGTACACTCGTGCATACGAATAGATACGATGGCAGACTTTGATCAGTGGGACGAAGTGAGCTACGTAATCAGTTCACGGTATCGAGTCGAGACTCTCCGCCGGTTGTCAGAAGGCCCTGCGACACCGTCGTTAATTGCGGACGACAGGGAAATGAGCATTGCTCACGTATCGCGCGCCCTGCAGGAACTCCGTGAGTCGGAACTGGTCGACCTATTAGTTTCGGAAGATCGGAAGAAAGGCCGCGTGTACGACATCACTGAGAAGGGTGTCGATATTTGGGAAACAATCGAACGGAAGAACATGGCGTAACTGTCGCGTCTCGGCCGCGAACTGATAGAATTGCACAAGCGCGTGGACTTAGAACTATCTCTCTCCCTGTTTTCGATTCGAATTGAACTTGTAATTTGATGTGGGTATCTCGCGTATAACCTATTCCATTACACCAACTCCGGTATTAGATCACAAGATGGTGTGTTTTTCATAGATTCAGCTAACGGTAGTCGCATAATTGAGACGCCGACGAACGGTATCGACTCACTACGACTATGGCTGAAAGCTCCACTTTGGGGAACGTGTCTGGTGGTAAACGTCTGCTACCCATTCTGAAACCTACCTGTAGAAACCCGCTTTTCGATATTGAATGCAAAGAGTGTCTACCGGTGGGTATAGCAGCCGTAACAATAATGATTTGTAACATACCTGCGTACGCATGTTGTCCATAGGCTACGGAAAGTTACTGATTGGGTGCGTCGCTGGACTGTTACTCATTGGAGGTGCTACGTTAGGGCTTGGAATCGGTGGTTTCGCCGATGGACCGGCCGATACGGAGACCACTGTGAGCGAGGACGAACTGGAGATACGCACTGTGCAGTCTCCGACCGAAATTCGGCCGAATGAGCCGTTGCGTGTGCAACTTCAAATCACAAACGCGGGGTCGGAAACGACAACACAACAAGTAGCGCTACGATTGAACAGGGACGGACAGTCTCCTGAAACGGTAGCAACAAAACAAGTCAAGGTTTCGGCTGCAGAACCGGCGGACGTGACGTTCGCTGTCGAACCTGATCAAATCAGTCCCGGGGAATACACGTACGCCGTTGCCGTCGGTGAGTCATCGGCCCCGGAGTCAACTGGGAATGTGGCTGTCCTCACCCCGCCTACGTTTGTCCTCGCTGATACCACTGAAAACGCTACAATCGTCCGTGGAACCAACGCCTCCATCCGAGCAAACCTGACCAATGTCGGTGCATATCGTGGCGTCCAGACAGTGCAAATCGCTGTCGATGCAGACCAAAACGGCCAGTACTCCGATGCTGAAACGCTGAATGAGAGCGTCCACTCGCTTGCGGGCGGCCAGAGCCAGATGAGCACTGCCACGGTCCGAACTGCTGATCTGGAGCCTGGCGGATACCAATACAGGGTCGCCACCGAAAACACGACAACGACCGGAACACTCCACGTCCAGCAACCGGCGACGTTCCGTGTGCAGAATACGACTGCACCGGCCAACGTAACGAGGGGGGAAACTGCCAATGTCTCAGCAGTCGTCGAGAACGTTGGTGACGTGGACGGGCTCGACAACGTCACGCTCCGGAGTGATTCCATGAACACTACCTATTCGCGCACCGTTTCACTTGCTGCCAACGAAACGACAACGGTGTCTATTGATGTGAATACGACGAATTTGAGCCGCGGGACACACAACCATTCGCTTGGAACTGCTGACGACATAGATACCGTCTCGATGACGGTACAGGATAGTCATTTCGAGGTGTCGGATTTGGCTGGACCGAATGTCCTGTATGTCGGTGATACGGCTGTGTTCTCCGCGGACGTAACGAACACCGGTGAAACCACCGGAACTCAATCGATCCAGCATCGTATCGACAGCGATGACGATGATCGGCCGGAAGCCTATGGAGTCGACAGAAATGTCACGCTCGCACCCGGCGAGTCGACTCGCGTTCGGTTCGAGGTTGAATACACGGTAACCGACTCGACGGATTACCCCGTAGAACCACTGAGTCTGCAGACGTACGTCTATGGCGTCTACTCAAAAGACGCGCGTGCGTCAACAGCTATGTCGGTCAAGCCGTCATGGGCAAAAGACGGCGGGTCCAGCGGTTCCGGCGGAAGTACCAGTGTCTCTGATGGTGACCGCGCTTCGCTTGATGAAATAACCCAGGACAAGTACGGACTCTACTATGATGAGGTGAGCGGTGAAACGAAGCGCCAGATCGAAGAGATTCACGAACGCCAACCGTTCGCGGACGGCCTTGCAGCCGTAGAGGTGCGGACGCGTGAGGAAATCGCCCGGCAAGAGTACGGTGCCGATGTGAAACCTGGGGAGAAGTTTAATTTCACAGGACTAGAAATCGAAACCCAACAGAAGGTCGAAGCGGACTTCGATGCACAGTTCCAGACTGACTCCGGTGACCGAATCGAATCTTGGGACGAACTGGCCAACGACACGTACGGGAAGTCGTACGAGAACCTAACCGCTAGTCGCCAGGCGGACATCAGGACGACGTATCAGGATCAATTCGAATAACCACTCCCTCTAACAGTAGTAATCGCCGTACGTGGGCGCTTTTCCGAATCGGTCTAACGAGATATTTATCGATCCGACAGTCCACTGTATATGACCGCTAACCCTGGAAAGTAAGGAATAACAATAGACCGATTTGCCCAACATGGTGACAGAGAGGGCCCTATTGGTGGCCGGTGAGCGGCCCTACGACCTACCATGACTATCACTGAATCAGAGGTTGCTATTGGCGCGTGGGTCTGGCATGAAAGCCGACCCGGGATGAGTAGCTCCCTTTTCGGTAACTCTGTGCGTACCGTAGCGGACTCACTCCACTCACCAACAGGGGGGACATAGAGTGTATAAAGGCTCTACCGTCGGTGTCGTCGTTCCGGCACACAACGAAGAGGGGTTCATCGGTGAGGTCATCGACTCACTTCCGGAGTACGTCGATCAGGTGTTCGTTATCGACGACTGCTCGACAGATGGCACATGGACCGAAATCAAGGAATACGTGGATACTGAGGTGAAACCCGCAAGTGTGACCGGGGACTCCGCACAACAAATAGTTGTCGCCGACGGGGCCGGGACAATGGTCTCTGAAAGCCAGACGTTTCTCGATAAGCGGATCGTCCCAGTCCGTCATCAGACTAACGGCGGTCGCGGGGCTGCCGTACAAACCGGATACGAGCTAGCGCTTATGAGCGGCATGGATACGGTTGCAGTCCTTGATGGCGACGGCCAGATGGACCCGAACATCCTTGATGAGATACTCGACCCAGTCGTTGAGGGGGATGCGGATTACGCGAAAGGCAACCGCCTCATATCGCGACGCCACTGTACTCAGATGTCCAACTGGCGGCTGTTCGGGAATGCGCTCCTCACGATGCTGACCAAGATCGCGAGCGGACACTGGCAAATGCGCGACCCACAGAACGGATACACCGCGATTTCCGCGACGGCGCTTGACCAGCTCTCGCTGAACGATCTGTTTGACGACTACGGATTTCTGAACGATATGCTAATTCACTTAGATGCGAATGGGATGACTGTTCAGGACGTACCGATGGAAGCACTCTACGGCGACGAGTCGAGCGGGATTCGATATGGCTCGTTCATTCCGAAGCTATCGATTCTGTTACTTCGTGGGTACGTCTGGCGGTTACAGCAAAAGTATCTCTCCCGAACAGAATCAGAGTGATCACTCCGAATGGTTGGATATCGTTCTTTGACACCACATTCGACACCGTCAATGACCGTTATGAAGTTTTTACTTATCATGGCGTAGGCGTGAGCGGAACTTATGGGCAGGTGGTCGGATACTTCGCCAGCGACTGTCGATTTGCTTGTTACCGTGGGGTACACAGCGGTTGTACTCTTCGCAACGCTGTCGTCTCTTGAAGGGGTGCTCCTCACGGCCATCGCGTTACCCTTCTTGCTGTTCGTCCCGGGCTATGCTGTAGTCGCGGCCCTTTTTCCAATTCGGAACCCGGAGGATGAACACCACCGGCTGATTACCACAGAACGGATGCTGTACTCGGTTGTAGCAAGTATCTGTTTGGCAATTATCGTCGGAGTCAATCTTGAGTTCACGCCCTGGCCGATTCGCCCGACTCCGGTTGTCACTGCCCTTGCTATCGTAACTGTTGTGGCAACCGGAATCGCGTGGTATCGGCGCTACAAAAGGACACAGACGGGCCTGAGCCAGACCTCGATGCCCTTCGGAAACTCACGAGCGGCCAGCGGTGGTTCCGATGGGGAGGGAGTCCAGCTGGGGACCGTAGTTGTCGGTGTGGCGATCCTCGTGACGTTTGCCAGCGTGGCGCTGGTCGCGGCTCAGCCACAGCGTGGCGAAGCGTACACAGAATTCGGGCTGCTGACCGAGAATGAGACAGGGGATCTGGAGGCAAGCGGGTATCCGGAGCAGATCGCGTTGGGCGAGCCCGAACAGATGTACTTCACCGTCACGAATCACGAGATGGAGACAACCGAGTACGTCGTCGTCGTGCAGATGGCCAGAACCGCGCCGACAGGCGAGGTCATCGAGCGCATACGTCTCGATACTTACAGCAACCGGACAGCGGCTGGAGACCGCTGGCTGCAGCGTCACACGGTGACGCCGGTACTGGAGGGCGAGCGCCTGCGGTTGACGTATTTGTTGTACAGGGGAAGTCAGCCGGATCAACCCACAGCTGAGAACGCGTACCGCGAGGCTCACATTTGGGTCGACGTAACGTGAGCTAACAACGACAGGAGTCTGGGAGTAGGTTTTGGACAGTTCTGATGGATGGTATCGACTGGAGCTATAGTAACAATTGAAACGATGTACACACTGATCGCACTGCCGTCGTCCGATCAGGTGTGCATTGATTTTCAATGGCTACTATAGTCACGAGGGGGTGAGCGGCTCGGATCGTTTATCGACACTATCGGTGGTCTCCACCGATACGAAACTTCGAATAAACGCTTCGTACTGGTCGATCACAGCCGCCGGCGCGAAATCGTTCGCACGCTCGATCAGTATGTCGCTCGGGAGTGGCTCGTCGAGCGTTGTCCGGATGGCCGCTGCGAGTCCCTCGTCGTCATCGACATCGACGAGCGGGCCGTACTCACCATCTTTGAGGATCTCTGCCGGGCCGCTGGGACAATCGGTCGAGACGACCGGACATCCGCAGGCAAGGGCCTCGATGAGCACGGTCGGCAGTCCCTCGTGGACCGAAGACATCGCGAGGACGTCCGAACCCGCCATGTAGCCGTAAGGGTTGTCGACAAAGCCGGGAAACGAAACCGCGGCGTCGATACCTAACTCGGCCGCGAGGGTTTCGAGTTCGGCTCGCTTCGACCCGCGGCCGACAATAATCGCACGCGTGTCCGGTCGAGCGGCATGGACCTGTTCGAAAGCGCGGAGGAACGATCCAAAGTTCTTCGCTCTCTCCAGGCGTCCGACACCGAGAACGACGTCAATGTTTGCCGATTCGATCCATGGATGATCCACCGGCTTCCCTGCCCGCGCTTGGACCTCATCGACAGGGATCGGATTGTGGAGGACAGACACCTTCTCGCGGTCGACACCGACGTGTTCCACGATGCTCTTAGCGACACCTTCTGAAACGGCGACGAACTGGTCCGACTGACCGGCGAGGCGACGCTGCAGCCACTGGACGAGTTTCTCTTTCGATTCCTCTTGCATCCCGAGCGTGTTGTGGATCGTCGAGATGGCGGTAGTGTCAGCGCCCGATAGAATCTGCGAAATCATGTGCATATCGTTGGCATACGTCATCTGTGAGAAGAGTATCTGGGGAGATTGTCGCCGCAGATATCGTACGAGAGCGGGAACGCTTGCACCGATTCCTATCCCTGGTATCCTCTGTGTTCCGAGGTCGACGACGTTTACGCTTCCGGCGACATCGGTCCGGAAATCCCCCTCGTTGTACGACACGACAAGGTCTACGTCATATCCGCGCTTAGAGAGCCCGTTCGCGACAGAAACTGTCACACGCTCGGCACCACCGACTGTCAGAGAGGGAACGAAGAATGCTATCGGTCCAGTGTTTTCCATTAGTTCACAGTCTGTGTGAAAGGGCTTGTTTATACTCACCCTACGCCGATTCTCGGGACACGTTTCTGACTTTCCTGCAATGCTTTGGTCGATTCGAATAGCTTAAATTGTTCATTCAGGCAGCGTAAGGGACAGAACTGCCCCGGGGACGTTCCACAGCGGACTGACAGACCCATATAGGCAGCGTTGGGCGGAAGATAGCCCGTCTGACTCGCCCGTGTAGGGAGGGTATAATTTTGAGCATCGATGTAGATTACGCGAACAATGTGTGGAATCTGTGGTCAGTATGTTCGATCTGGCTCTCCTGAAACCGACGTTCTTGAACGTATGAACGACTGCCAGTGTCACCGAGGTCCTGACGACGATGGGGTTTTCAGAGATGGAAGTGTTGGACTTGCACACCGCCGGCTCAGCATTATAGACCCCGAGAACGGGGGACAGCCGATCCACAACGAGGACGGTACCGTAACCGTCATCTTCAACGGAGAGATCTATAATTACGGGGCTCTCAAGGAACGACTCACGTCCGCAGGACATCGATTTACCACTCAAACCGACACCGAAGTACTGGTCCATCTCTATGAGGAAGAAGGTCCAAGTTTCGTCGACGAACTCGACGGAATGTTCGCGTTCGCTCTGTGGGACAGTGAGCGAGAACGTCTGTTACTGGCCCGTGACCCGATGGGTATCAAACCTCTCGTTCTCGCCGAAACGGACGACAAGCTCGCGTTCGCCTCCGAGCTCCCATCGCTGTTCGAGAGCGACATTGACCTCGGCGGCATAGATCGGGACGCACTGGCTCAGTACTTCGCATTCGGATATATTCCGGCACCGAAAACGGCCTTCCGTAACGTCTCGAAGGTCAGACCCGGCGAGCGGATACTCATATCGGACGACGGTATCGACCGCGACAAATACCACGAGCCATCGATCACGCCTCGTGATCCCGACATTGATACCGCTGCCTCTCACCTACGCTCGCTCGTCGAATCGGCGGTCGAAAAACGCCTGATGGCCGACGTTGACCTCGGAGCGTTCCTCAGCGGGGGGATCGATTCGACGATAATCGTCGGGACGATGGCACAGTTACTCGATGATCCCGTGAAGACGTTTACCGTCGGTTTCAATCAGGATCGATTCGACGAATCCTGGGCGGCACGAGAAGTGGCGTCTTTCCACAACACCGACCATCACGAGATCACGCTCACAGCGAATGACGTACGCGAGTCCGTACCGGACGTACTGAATAAATTGGGGGAGCCCTTCGCCGACCCGGCACTGATGCCGAGTTACGCTGTGTCTCGAGCCACGAGAAATAACGTCAAGGTCGCACTCTCTGGTGACGGTGCTGACGAACTGTTCGCCGGCTACGATAAGTACCGAGTCGAGTCCCTGTCAAAGTACTATCGAGCGCTTCCGGCCCAGATACGGAAATACGCCGTCGAGCCGGCTGTGAATGCACTACCCGCCTCACGAGGGACTGCGGTCGGCGACGCCGTTTACAAAGGACAGTGGTTCATAAATCGGAGCGGAGAACGATCAGTTCCGGAGCGTCACTTCGATTTAATGCGTGTCTCCGACGACCAAGCTATCCAGTCCGTGACGAACGTTGACCCAATCGAAGCTGGGCAGACCGCCCTCCGGACACAGCACGCCGCGATATCCCCAGAACTGGCCGATAGAGAGAGCTTGGCACGGATACAGGCTGTCGATACCCGCTTATCGCTCCCAGATCAGATGCTCACGAAAGTCGACCAGGCCAGTATGTACAACTCACTCGAGGTACGCGTTCCGTTCCTCGATACTGATGTCGTTGAGTACGCACTCAGTCTCCCAACAGACCACAAACTAACTGGCCGCGATCGAAAACGTGTGCTGAAACGAGCCTTCGATGATGTACTGCCGGAGTCTATCTTACAGCGAAACAAACACGGGTTCGATATGCCGATCGGTGAGTGGTTTAAACACGAGTTTGCTGACGAGTTCGTCTCGATGGTCCGTGCTACTGATCTGGGGATTCTCGATACCGCGGCGATTTTAGAACTATTCGATGAACACCTCGATGGAAACCACGATCACTCGCGGTTCCTCTGGACCGTCTACGTCTTCAAGCACTGGGCTGTGCGTATGCAAGAGCAGGGGGTCCTCGAATAGGAATACGGTAGCAGGATTTAGTGTGACTACATACCACCATCTGGTGTCTTGTACTGGCTATAGAGGCCTATTACTCAAAAAATCGGACTATTAACTATACCCCTCTACCTGTAAGAGTCGGGCGAAATAAATGCACATACTCCGGGTCGCCCAAGACATCTTCCCTGAAACTGTCGGTGGTGCGCCATATCACATACATGCTCTGAGCCGTGATCAGGCTGCGATGGGGCACGAGGTCACCGTCTTGACTGTCTCGGAAGAGGTGGAAGAGCGAGAGGTTACCGATCAAGACGGGTATACGTTGATCAAACAACCGCCGAAGCTAGAGCTCCTCGGGAATCAGATCTTCGCCAACACCGTCGGTGATCTACGTGGTCTGGAAGACTTCGACGTGGTTCACACCCACTCTCACCTGTTCTTCTCGAGTAACGTGGCCGCGCTGTACTGCCGAATGGCCAACATCCCGATTGCAATCACATGTCACGGCCTCAACTCACAACGAGGTCCGTTCTGGTTCTCGCGTGCACACCTTCGTACGCTGGGTAAGTGGACGTATGACTCGGCCGACGTCACGCTTTGCTACACCGATGTCGAGCAATCCAAACTTCGTGACCTCGGTGTCGACGCTGACATCGCGGTTGTAAACAACGGGATCGATACCAACCGCTTCTCCCCTGCTGGACAGACCCATCCCGATATCGCGAGCCAGGGCGGCCAGGCAATCGTGTTTGTCGGCCGCTTAGTCGACGGAAAGCGACCTCAGGACGTGTTAGCTGCATTCGATACGGTACGAGAGCGCTGTCCGGACGCATCGCTGTTCTTCTGTGGCGACGGCCCGCTTCGAGACAGTCTCGAATCGACGGTCGCTGACGAGGGACTTACAGATGCTGTAGAATTCCTGGGGCGGGTCCCCTATCAGAAAATGCCCTCGGTGTTCAGAGCAGCGGACCTGTTCGTCCTTCCGAGTCGGACTGAAGGCTTTCCACGGACAGTTATCGAAGCTTTAGCCTGTGAAACACCAGTTGTTGCCAGCGATCTCGAACAGACCTCGAAAATAGTCAACCAAACGGGAGAGACAGTCCAAGTTGGCAACGTCGAGGGATTCGCGACGGCGATTTCTGATTTGCTCAGCGATCAGCGCGGCCTCTCAGAACTGGGAAAACACGGCCGAGCAATCGTCACGACGCGTTACAACTGGGAAGAGACAGTGCAAGAGACAACGGAAATACTGGGCCAAGTGGCTGAAATCGGTGACTCCGTGATTCGAGACAAGACGGAATCGACCAGCAGTCCCACACCTGTGGTCAAGGACGAGATCTGAACGAATGGCGAATCGAGCCTCGACTGATTCCGGTTGCACAGTTCCATACCACTGTCGCGTCTTCGTGGCCCAATCGATATTGCGGTTCAGGTGGTCTATTGAAGCTGGTCGAGGCCTGACTTTGGTGAGGGCGTGTATCCACTGCGCGTTAGTCGCTGATTACTTAATATCTACCGTATGCAAGGCAGGGAAAGACGTGGACCTCACACTGCATCGCGAGCCAGAAGGGTAATAAATGAGTCACGAGACAAATCTCGACCGGGAGTCGTTCGACAGCTTCGAGTTCGCCAACCGTGACATACAGGAATATCTGGTCATACTCCTAGCCGGTATCCTTATCCTCGAGAGTGCGCTCTTCCTGTCCATTCAACCGGTAACCGGATATGAAACTTCGCTGGCAGATGGACTGTCCCAGCTGTTCTGGTTCACTTTCTATTCGGTCATGATCGGTGGAATATTGACGCTGATAGCAGCGGCTATTACGCAAACGAGGTACTGGCGACATGGTCTTGGCCTCGTCCTTTCAAACTACGCGCTGTACTTCTTCCTCCCAAAAGCTCGCGGCTATCGGTTTTACGGACAAGGAACGGCAGATGCACTGCAACACTTCGGCGATGTTAGGGCGATTCTCGAAACGGGAACACTTCCCGGAATCTGGTATCCAGGTGAACATGTGCTGATGGCCGAGATGGCGATGCTAGGTGTCCCGATTGACGCGATGCCATACTTGGTAGCGTTGTTGTTTACGACGCTTCAGATAATCGGAATCGGAGTCCTTGTGAAGACGCTCTCGGGTAAACGGGGAAGTCTCGCGGCCGGATTAGCAGCCGGTAGCACTCTCATTTATACGACCTTCCATCTCTCAAACCACCCGGCGATGAACTCATTCATGGTCGTTCCGGTCCTGCTCACGCTCACAGAACTGTACCGACGGAGTAACGACAACGAGTACCTGCTCTTGATTCTCCTGGTTGGCCTGTTCATCATCTACTCACACCCGATGACAACCCTGTTTATGCTAGGTATATTACTGTTAACCTCGGTGTATTCCGGGCTGTTCGGACGGCTTTCCCTATCGTCCACTCCGCAACTCAGTCCGCGGCTTGGTGTGGCCTTTCTTCCGCTCCTATTCGCCTGGCTCACCAATTTCGGTCAGACACGCCAGGCCATAATAAAAGTCGTTGCGGCACAGGATGATATGAACCCAGCAGCCAGAGAGGTACAGCGAGCCGGCTCAGTCCAGTTTTCACCTCTACAGCTCGCCGAGAAATTCATCACTCTGTACGGCTCGACCACAATTTACTTCACTATCGCCGGGACGTTCGTCCTTTTGACCCTATACTGGTTTCTCTCCGAACGGATGCGGTACGACTGGGGCTTCGGTTCGGTTCACTTCGTTGCAGGACTGGGTATCGCAGCGATCTTCCTCCTTAGCAATCTCATCGTGAAAGGCATAATAAGAGTAAACAGATACGCACTCCTGTTCGCTGCAGTCCTCGTGGGGATGGCACTCATCCATAGCGCCACCAAGCGCAACTCGGTAACCACCGTTGCTTTGACCGTACTCGTACTCCTAGGTGCCTGTCTCGCTGCAAGTGCTGCCTACGAGCCAAACCGTCACATGACCTACGCAGAGTACGATGGGTCTCAATTCATGGCAGCGAATATTGACGAAGGGGTTCCGATCCATGCAATGGATACGTCACATAAGATGGAAGCGTTCGTCTTAGGCACAAACCATCCCCGCTACTACCCACAGAGTTTCGGTATGAACAATAACTTGCCTCGGAACCTCGGCTATTTCAGCCAGGATGTTATCGCCTCTGATACGTTTGGCCGAAGTTACGTTGTCACGAAGACACACGATGTCAAACAGCACACTGCCTCCTATTATACAAAAGACCAACAGGAATATCTATTCCGATACGGTGAAGACAGTCTGACGAGAATGCACAATGATCCAACGGCAAACAAGGTTTATACCAACGGTGGGTTCACTGGGTGGTCCGTAGCGCCCCAAAATTAGCCAGCAGAGCCACGCATAGCCAGACACTAACTTTAGATGCCGCAAACCACCACCAGCCATATGCCAAATCCGCTCGTCAGCGTTGTCCTCCCGACATACAAACGACCGGACAGACTTCGGAGTGCAGCACGGAGTGTCGCAGAGCAGACGTACCCAAACATCGAACTCATCGTCATCGACGATCACTCCCCGCAGCCGGCAGCCGATACACTTGCCGGAGAGCCGCTACGAGGTATCGAAGTCAACTGTGTCCGTCACCAAGAGAACAGAGGAGCGAACCAGGCAAGGAACACGGGCATTGAGCGGGCAGAAGGCGAGTACATCGCGTTGTTAGATGACGACGACGCCTGGGACTCCGAAAAGATTGCTCGACAGGTTACTGAGATGGCAGAGAGCGCTGACAGCGTCGGCGTAGTCTACACCGGCTGTGAGTACGATTACGGGGACTACACACGGGACGTTATCTTCACGGCGGAAGGGGATGTTACCAAAGACCTCCTTCTGGGGGAGTCGTTCGGTGAATTCTCGACACTGATGGTTTCGGCTGATATCATCCCACAGGCCGGGCTCCCTGACGACCGGTTTCCCAGCTGGCAAGATAGAGAGTGGCTGATACGACTCTCGCTACATAGCGAGTTTCGCGTGATCCCCGAAGTACTGACATATCGGAACTGTCCCGAGGGAGCGGACCGAATCAGCAATAACTACGCTGAGAAGCGGGATATCTCCTACCCATTAATGGTAGAGAAACACCGAGAACTCGCTGCAGGGTACGGACGTCGGTACGAACGGGCCTTCCTCGCGTCACTGCTGTTCATTCTTGGACAAGAAGCGTTACGTTCCAAAGCATACTCTGATGCGAGAACGCAACTACTTAAGTCAGTGTATTATTGGCCGTTTCGAACCGACAGGTGGCTGTTTGCACTCGCTGCGCTTGGGGGCAGATTTAGCTACAAGCCGGCGAAAAACGCCATGAAGACCCTCAACTCGATTAAAACTGAAACAATTACGAAATGAGATGTTTTCGGTAGATATCCCGTCCCGTCACCGGGTACTGTTTTTTATGTGCTGTTTCATACCTCGTAGGTGTGTCTTTACTATATTGTTGTAGTAGCCACCCTCTGGTAGCATGGAGATCGACGTAGAGAACGTCCTCATATACGTTGACGACGCTGTCAGATATAACGCAATTAACGATGATCTCGCGGAACTCGGGCAGACCCACAAGACGATTGCAGCATCAACACACACGCCCACGTCGTTCGGGAGTTTGTTGACCGGGCTGTTACCACCGAACAGCAACATCCACAGCTTCAAGCATTCTGTCCCTGCGAACGTCCGCTCAGTATTCGATATTGAGAGTCACGAGGTTTCGATAGCTGCTCAGGGCGGCATGAACCACAGTATTGCGGAGATGTTTGCTAATCCCCCACGGAAACCGATTGACGATGTCGAGCCACCATTCGTCCACGTTGCGCGCCGGCCCGGTGGCCACGCGCCGTACGACGGATTCGACTGGGACGACTACGAATATCGCAACGAGACCGCTCTCGAATATCTCTGGCGCGTATCGTCGGACCCGGAAACGGCGAGAAAAGACTACTACAATGGTGTAGACCGCTCGTTCGAAGAGTTCAAGCGCGTCCTCCAAACGCTTGAACGCAGAGGCCTTCGGGAAGATACCCTCGTCATCTATACCAGTGACCACGGTGAGGTCCTCGGAGAGTACGGGTACTTCGGACACACACACCTCGCGACGCCTGAGGTCGTATACGTTCCGACGTCGTTCATTCATCCGGAGCTGGACTCCTCCGGCGAGAACGGGCTCTTACACCATGTGGACATCTTACCGACGGTCGCCAGTGCGATGTCCTCGCGACCTGATTTCGGTAGGGTGGATGGGAACGCAGAGGGAGAGGGTCGGGCGACCGGCTATACGCACCTGAACCACATTCGATACGGCTCGTTACCGGGACCCGCCGAGACGTTCGTCAGTCTCACTGGCGGGTTTGAGCGGACAATCAGGAGCCTCTGGGACGAACACGGTGGCCACACGTTCGTGGACGGACACAAAACGACATCATCGATTGTCTTTCTGGCGTTGCTACTGCAGAAGCCCTTCGGTCGACAGGTCTTGCACAACAGGAAGCTTCGAGATTCATACTGTCGGTTCCTGCCGGGACATCAGGCGTATGGGGCCCCGCAGTTTACTGAGGACGAAGCGCGGGCGGAGATTGCGGATATCCTCTCCGGGGAGAGTGAGGAGACAGTACGCGACATCGACGAGGAGACGACAGAACAGCTCGAAAACATGGGTTACCTTTGAGCATGACCGTTCCCGTGATCACGGAGTCCACACCTCATCTTACAAATAGCAGACAGCCCTATGGAGTGATTCAAGAATGACAGCGGAGCGGAAGACTCTCTGGTACTTTATCGGTGCACTTGTCGTCGGTGGTGCCGAGCGCACACTCATCGACCTGGCGAACGAAGTCAACGGCGAGGAGTACGACGTCACCATCTGGACAATATTCTCTACGAACCCGCTCGAAACAGAACTCTCACCGGAGGTCACCGTTCGGTCGCTTACGGACGCTGGTCGTGTTGCGAACGGGGCGATAGAGGGCGTCGAAAGCCCGCTCGTCTATCTGCTCGCCCCGCTCAAGTTCTGTCTTACCGCCCGCCGTGAACAGCCCGATCTCATACAGTCGTTCCTTTTTTACGACAACGTAATTGCCAGGCTTGCCGGCGTGTTCTGTTCTGCAACCATTATTACCGGCATTCGTGAAGTACCTAACGAGGAACCGTTCGTACGCCGCGTTATCGATCGGATGACGATCTCACTCTCGGATGTGATCGTTTCGAACTCCACAGCGGGCCGGGACTACGCTGTTAAACGCGGTGCAGAGGAAGAAAACGTGGCGGTGGTCTACAATGGCCGGAACATCGAACAGTACCGAACGACAGACTCGGCGGAGCTGCGATCAGAGCTAGACATCCCGACGGGGGCCACTGTAGTCGGCACCGTCGGTCGTCTCGTCGAGCGGAAAGGCCACTTCGATCTGCTCGATGCGTGGCCGACTATCGTCTCCGAGATACCCGATGCACATCTCGTATTCGTCGGTGATGGTGCCGATCGGGAGCGGCTGACGGAACGGGTCGACTCACTCGGATGTGCTGATTCGGTTCATTTCCTCGGAACGCGACAGGATGTCCCAGCGCTTCTCGGTGCGATGGATGTCTTCGCCTTCCCATCTCATTACGAGGGGCTCCCAGGTGCAGTGATCGAAGCGATGGCCGCGGAGCTTCCGATCGTCGCGACACCTGTGGATGGTACTAGCGATCTGTTGGAGAATTACCGGACGGGGTTGTTCGTCGACGTGCAGGCACCCGACGAAATTGCGTGGGCCACCATCCGTCTACATCAGCACCAGCCACTCGCTGAAACGCTTGGAACCGCCGCAGGACAGCGGGCGGCAAGCGAGTTTACGATCGAATCGATGGTGGACGGGTTCGAGCGATTGTATCAGGAAATCGAGACAGAGCCCGAAGAGACCCCCTACGTACAGCCGCTGACCGGGTAACGGCTCCCCCGCAAGCTTACCGAGAGAGTAACAACAGTATATTTTACTTGGTTTGTGTAAATTGACAGATATGGCTGAAGAGACGCCGAATCATAGCTACCAGCGTCCGGATCGCGGAACACAGGATTGGCATATCCCGTTGAACGAGAATTTCTCTCGTATCGATACTGAGGTCGAGATCAAGGATGCTGCCGAAAATCTGGATCAGTATCAACCAAAAGAGGGGGCCAAGTTCCTCGCGACAGATTCGCGACGTATCTTTATGGGAAACGGAGAAGAGTGGCTGGAGTTCGGAAGCACGGCAGGCCGCGCACGTTCCGTCTCGCTTGGTGAGACCAGTGAGAGAGCCACGGTAATGAGTGACGGAACGTTCATCGCCCAACCAGGACAACTACAGGACGTTATCGATACCGCATCTACTGGATCTGAGTTCGGACAGGCTCCTGCACAGACAGTCAAGATGGTCTCCGGTGAGACGTACGAAGTATCCGAGACTGTCCGGCTCAAGAGAGGTGTTAGACTGGAGTGTAATGGGGCTAGAGTCGTCCCGACTGGCGATTTTGATGTTTTCGAACTCGTCCGTGATACCGTTCTGCTTGACCCGTTTGTCGATACTCGCGGCAAAAACTGGAGTTCGACACAGATTGTTATTGGTCCCGAAGACGCACAGAAGTTAGATACGGCCAACCGCGCCTGGGTAAAGGACGCGTATCTCCTCGGAGACACAGGCAAGGGTATCGGCATTCAGTTCCGTGGCGGCTCGAAACCCTGCTCGATGCAGGTCGCCAATGGGACCCTCGACGGGTTTGATCGAGCAGTAGATTTCTACGCTGCCGGGGAGAACCGCGATCCGCAAGGCGACTGGTCGAACGGAAATCAGTTCTGGGGGCGGATACAGGACTTCCGGATCGGGATTAGTATGCGGTCGGACGGTGCGGAGGTGAGCGGGAATACCGTCCGCGTACAGACTCAGCCTGACCCAGAAGTAAGTGAATGGCTCTGGAAAATGAAAGACGACCCCCGAGAGTCTCGCGGTGATAACAAATTCGTGATGAAAGGCAATACGGTAATGGCTTATCCGTGGGACGTATCGTCATTCAAGCAGAACAACTCATATTATTCAGAGAGTGATCGAGATGCGCCATTCTGGTTTATCGGACGTGGTCGTCGGTACGGAAATTCACTCGTGGATCTGAGCGGAGTACGAGGAAACCAGTACGTACTCAACGATTCAGATACGCCCGACCGAAACGGCATCTTCACTGCACACGGTGGCTTCGTCGTTGGTACAACAGAGTTTGAGACAAATCCGGCATATCAGCGAAACGATAGCCGACATTGGCACCCGCAGTCGCGCAATGCGGAGTAGATAGTTACTCCCACGCTATTATCGCCTAAGGACCGCTCAGACCTTAGTTCTTTGAGTCTTCGTGCCACATACGACTTTCGCTATTCCGCTGGTACGCAGGCGGGTGTGAGAACTGCCTGGTGCCGGTGACTTCGCCACCATGATAGGTGAAAATCCCGTTCCGATCTGGGTAATCCGAATTGTTAACGATATACTGGTTTCCGAGCTTTCCGGACTGGTCAACGAGTGAATTACCGTAGTTTATTCCCTCGCCGATATACCACACCGGCGGCTTACGGTCGCTACTCTCAGCGAAGGGATTATTGTCCATATAATTGTTGTTGTCCCACGGATACACCATCATGGTGTTCCCAGACTTCCGGTACATATTGTCGTCTCGGTCGCTTTCGGATCGGGGGTCGTCCTCCATGTACCAGAGCCATTCGCTCACGTCGTTGTCAGGCTGGACCATCAACTTGAAGACGTTCCCGGAGACTTCGGCGCCCTCAGAGCGCTGGTTGACGCCAACACGGAAGGCTTCCAGTGAGCCGTAGAATTGGTTCCCGTTCGACCAGTCGCCCTGTCCGCTGTAATCGTCACCGCTGGCATAGAGGTCGATCGCGATATCGAATCCGTGTATTGTTCCGCTGGCGACCTGCATCGAGCAGGGTTTCGAGCCGCCCAAGAACTGGAGTCCGATGCCCTCTCCGGGGGTTCCCCAGAGATAGGCATTTTCGACGGTTGCGCGGTTCGCCAGTTCGATTTTGTCTGCGTCCGGTGCGCCGACGACGACCTGCGTCGAATTCCAATTGACCGATCGGGTGTCAATGAACGGGTCGATGAGCTGCGTCCCGCGGTACATCTCGATGACGTTGAAGTCACCTTCCGGAATGATCCGAGCGCCGTTACATTCGAGTCGGATGTTCCGTTTCAGTTTGATAGTATCCGACGGGAAGTAGTTCTCCCCGGAGACGAGCTTTACAGTTCGGCTCGGTCCCTGTGCCCATGTGTGTGACTTGGACGCTTGATCGATCACGGACTGTACTTCGCCCGGCGGTGCGATGAGCGAACCGTCGTCGGCCTCGGAAACTGAGTCGTCGGACGCACTGAGGCTCCCGACGCGGTTCCAGTTGCTGCCGTCGCCAATGTATACCGTGCCGGTATCGGTCGCTAGGAACTTCGACCCTGTCTTCGGTTCGTACTGGCTGATGTTGGACTCAGCGTCCCGGAGCTCGACGTGGCTGTCGAGCTTTTCGAAGTTTTCGTTAAGTGGTACGTGCCAATCGAGCGTGCCCTCCGCGGGTGTGTTGTATCGTTCTGCCATTGTTCTGTTGTATTACTGGGTACCCCCGTACCCACCCATTCCGTAGCCGTCGCTGCCGAAGTTGTCAGTGCTTGACTCCGTCATGATCTCAGTTTCGGTCGCTGTCTCGGTTTCTGTCGGCGTCTCCGTTTCGGTCGATGTCTGTGTCGCCGTCTCAGTTTCAGTCGATGTTTCCGTCTCGGCCGCTTCGCGGAATTCGAACCAGTTGAAATCAATGCCGGAGCCAACTGCTTTCACCTGAATGACGTGCTCGCCACCATCCTGGACCGTTACGTCAGGAAGCGTTGCCGTTTCCCAAGTCGTCCAGCCGCCGGTGTTCGGTACATCCACTGTCCCGAGTTGCTCGCCGTCGAGGCTAAACTGCAGTTGCCTGTTGTCTCGTGTCGTCGCGACGCGAACGTCGATGTCGTATGTTCCGGCCGGCACCTCCGCGGTGTATTCGAGCCATTCGCCGTCCTCGAAATACCCAACGTTGTACTTCCCGGAATTGTCCTGCGTTTCCCGGATATCAACGTCGGAGTCCCGATAACCGAGATCGTACTCACTGCCGGCAGTAGTGTCGTGATACGACACGCCCTCGCCGCCCAGGTCGAATGCTTGTGACTGTATCCTGCCGGGAAGCGTCGGGGCGCCGTCGAACGGCTGATTCCCGGCGACCTCGAACTCGGCCCAGTTGAAATCGATGCCGGACCCGATAGCTTCGACCCGGAGCACTTGCTGTCCATCGGCATCGATGGTCACGTCCTCAGCTACTGCCGTCTCCCAGGTCGTCCAGCCGCCGGTGTTCGGCACGTCTACCGTTCCAAGTTCTCGGTCGCCCAAGTGGAACCGGAGCTGTCTGTCGTCCTGTGTCGTGGCGACACGGACTTTTAGATCATACTGGCCTGGCGAAACATCAGCCGAGTATTCGAGCCATTCGCCGTCTTCGAAGTAACCGATGTTGTACTCCCCAGAGTCGTCTTGGGTCTGCCGGATGTCGACATCGGTGTCACGGTAACTGGTGTCGTATTCGTTCCCAGCGGTCGTATCGGAGTACGATACTCCTTCGCCACCCGTGTCGTAGTTTTGTGCCTCAATGCGCCCGGGAATCGTCGCTAGAGTCCCATTGTACGGTTTCTGCGCATCGACTCTATCGAATTCGAGCCAATTGAATTCTACACCGGAATCCAGTGCTTCGACGCGAAGCGTCGATTGCTGCTCGGACTCGATTTCGATGTCTTCTACTGTGACTGTCTCCCACGAGGTCCAGTCGCCCGTATTAGGGACAGCGACCGTCGTGAGGGTACGATCTCCAAGAGACAGTTCGAGTCGCCCATCAGAGAGTGCTGACGCCACTCGGACTCTAATATCGTACGTCCCCGGCGAGACATCGGTTGTGTATTCGAGCCACTCTCCGGCCTGAAAGTAGCCGATATTGTACTTTCCTGACTTGTCCTCTGTTGGTCGGATATCAACGTCAGTATCTCGGTTAGCGGAACCGTAGATATTTCCGCTAGACGTGTCGTGGTACGCCTCGCCTTCGCCACCGATGTCGAAGTTCTGGGCCTGAATACGTCCGGGAATTGCCCTGACTGTCCCTTCGTACGGTGACTGAGACTGCGTCGTACTATCCGTCGAAATGGTGAGTGAGTAATCGCCACCGCTTCGACTGACGTCCATGACTTGCAGGTAGTGTGTACTTCCGGCTGAGAGTGATTCCGGCAGATACACCGGGACATCTGAACTCGCGTACGCTTGGGAGAGTAATTCACCGTCCGGATTGAACAGTCCGACCGCAGCAGCACCTGTGTCTGTACCCGGCGTGAATTTAACCGCTACATTTTCGCTGTCGGGCCTGAACGCAAAGAGATCAGAGGAACTTGGAGACAGTGTTGTTGAGAGCGGAGAATCGATGCTGAGGCTGCTGACCGACCTTGCCATACTGGTGTCTTCGGCCACCTTCGAAACATCGACTGCGCTGAGTTGTGTCGTAACTGCAGGCTCACCACCGTATCCGAATTTTGCTGCCGATCCTCCTGCGGTAGGATCACCTTTACCGGCACATCCTGCCAAAGACGCAGCGGCAACACCTGCTAATTTCATGCACGTGCGGCGGTCTATGACGGTTGTTCCCGTCGTACTACTTTTATCTCGCGACACCTCTCCATTGTCGTGCGAGCGATTCTGTTCTTCGTTGGTCACACTCCGGTAATCCCTATTTACTATTTTATTCGTTGTTACCGGTTGGGTCTTGTTTGCATAACTTGCTGACCATGCGATACTTTCTTGCATACCACATTTAGAGCAAATATTATAATCGAAAATGGCAGTTGAGAAACTAATACTCGTTTAGTATAGTCGAATTACGGTATCTTTGTAATGTTACGGAGGTACTACCATCTGATATCACTCCACTTCGTGACCAGCAGATCCGCTCGATCTGAAAGTCAATCGGCCTAGGTCACCGAGTCCCGTTTCAGAGATCACGACCCCGTCGCTCAAATTCTCTTGTGGTGGCAAGATGTTCAAGCCGTTTGCGAGTGATTTTGTGGTCTCTATCAGTCCTGTCCGATTTACATGCTATTCTCAGCAATGAGTACAAGATGACTGTCACTCATGTCTTTAGCTGTGAACCATTACAGCCTCTGGGAGTATATTCGGTTCAGCAGCCGTACTATTGGGCTGCTCATAAGATGCGGATTGACTTTTGTGAACCACTTCGTGCAATACTTGGGTATCCGGGATTTTCGATTGCGATGAATTCACTCGAAAACAAACCTTGTTGCTGGATCTAACGCAGCAGTGTATTCAAAGGCGATATTCTCTGGGAAAATGCGTCCCACGCTCTACGCGATATTTCTGAATGAGGCTCTACTTTGGAGCGGTCTATCTCATTCCGCGGTCGGGTCCTCGACTCCGACTCGACACCGGCGTTGTAGGGACTCCTTCTCGTTTGCTAGGCACGACAGCGAAATGATGCTGTTAGCGTTCAGGAGAGATGTCTGAAACGAAATGTGGTCGCCCACTCCAATCCCGCTGTAGAGCGTTCTGGATGTCCGGTATTCTATCGTTCCGGTCCGACCGAACACTTTGGGACTGTCGTTGTGGTGGTTTACTGTGACGTGGAACCGTATCGAGTCGTACCTTTCCCGCAGGGAGGTTGCAACCTCAGGTGATATCTCTGCTGGTGACTGCCCAAGCTGTCCCTCGTGTTCGGATGAAACAGTTGTCCCGTCATCGTCAGTGACGGTGATCTCAGTCGTCTCCCCCTCGGCGATGCCGACGAACCGCTTTTGAACTATCTCACCTTGATTCACGAGCAGCAGCTGATCTAACCACCGCCCGACCTGTAAGAACGGGACGACGCCAGCAAGCACTGTTCGTCGCTTCATCGCGCTGTGCTCCTCTTTTCGCCGGATCGATTGATTTGGATTGTCTGTCTCATTTTGATCACGCCAACGCATCGAATATTGATTCGAGGTTCTGCTTGACTTCCCAATTGAAACTAAACATGAGCGCCAGGGCCAGGGCCACATAGACTCCAATACCAACGAGGACCAACAGGATAAACTCCAACACCGGCCCAGTGAGAGTCACCGTCTGATAGACGTAGGTCACTGCGGCTGCCATCCCAAGACTCGCCACCAGGGGATACGATACCTCCCTGAAAACTCGAACTGGAGACACATTGATGGTCCGGGCGATAAGATAGGTGTCAATCGGCATCATCGGGAAAATGTAAATACCCGTAATGAGAGCTGCAGTGCCTTCGATTCCATACATCATCGTGACCGGATAGATGAATACAGCAATGAGGGCCACACGTACAGCAGAGAGTTTAGCAATATAGTCCGGTCGCCCGACTGCTTTCCAGACCGGTCCCATCGTCGCACCCATCGAACGCAACAGTCCGTAGATAGCCAACAACTGCATCACTGGTATCATCGGCTGCCACTCGGGGGTAAAAAACGCCTCGACAAACGCGGGTGCGACTGCCGCGATACCCATTGCCGCTGGGAACGAAGCCAATGTGGTCATTCTGAGCGTCTGGAAGTATCCGGACCGCAGCTTCTCGACGTCGTTCTGCACTTTCGAATACGCCGAGAACGTCACACTGGAGATTGTCTGTGTGATTTCGGTCGCCGGCGCGTTCGAGAGCCGGTAGGCGAGCTGGTAAAATCCCAGTGCACTTGCCATGAGCGCCCAGCCGACAAACGCGTCGTCTCCTCTACTGTACAGGAAATACAGGATTGAATTGGCCGTAACCCACTTTCCGAAACTGTAGCGCTTCTTCGCCACATCGATATCGAACGAAGGCCACGGACGGTACCCGTCCGCCAGATACGAGACGAGGAACCGGGCGGCGTCGCCGGCGATGTATCCGATTGCCAGTGCATAGACAGTTGGGTCATACAGAGCTATGCCTACGGTGACGACGAAGTATGCCACCGCGCCGCTGACCCTATACACGAACTCTTTGTGGAAATCTAGACTCTTCTGGAAATAGACGACAGCAGGGTTTCGTAACCCAACAATAAACGGTGAGAGGGCGATGACCCGAAACAGATCGGTCGCTGCAGGTTCGTTGAACAACGACGCAATAAACGGGGCCCCGAGGAACAGAATAACGGCAATTACAGTCCCTCTGGCTGTCTCGATTGTCCAAGCAGTGTTGAGCTCGTCGTCGACGTTGTCCTCCTCGGCCTGTATCAGAGCGGACTTGATTCCCAACTCGGAGAACTTCTTGAGTGAAGAGAGCGTCAACAGCGCTATCCCCATCAACCCGACTGCACGCGGGGACAACAGTGAGGCAACGATGACCAGCAACAACAGTTCTAGTCCCCGTTCTGTGACGTTCATCACACCGACCCACACGCCACTCTTTACGGTTTGCTCCATCACGTCATCACTGGCCGGGAGCAGCCGCTTTATCAACCGTTTCAGTTTATCTAGCATCGTCGTTCGAACTCCCTGTTGCGTGTGTGACGAGCCACAATACTAGGCCGATTGACGGACACCAGTGTGTTCTTCCGACTCAGTACTCGATATTGCTGTGCCTGCATAGACTCTCCGTTGCTACATACTTCGGATACCATCTGTTTGTTATGGGCGGGGTAACTGTGACGCAGCCGCATTATCAGGGCGTATCTTGCCACTCCGTCTCAGTGTGCAACTGTTCGGGGTGTACTGGAATTTATCGATTGTCAGCAGTGAGTACTTGCCCGTTTTCGACCATCGATTCCAGCGGGTTGTCGTCGATTTCTAGTGGGAAATCGACTCGCCCGCACCGCCGAGCGGACTCCCAGCACCCGAATATAAGTTCCGTTGCCTGCAGAGCGTTGTCAGCTGAAAGTTCAGGTTCACGACCCGTGTCCAGTGCGTCGACGGTGTCCGCTATGGCACGGTCAATATAGGTTTCAGGTCTCGCGTTTTCTACAGTGGCTCCCGGTATACGAGCGCTGATCTTCTGTTTTGCAGCGTCGAATATTGTTTCGTTGGGACCGTGTACGTCCTCTCCCCCAGTGTCGACCGTTGTCCAGTTTTTCCCGGTCCGGACCCGTAGCGGAACCTCACCACCTATTTCTATCATTCCGTCTGAGCCCAGCAGCCGCATATGACAGTCGACAATGCCACCGTCCCCTGTCGATGCGAGCCCGTTGACACCGTTCGTATACCGCCATTGCGCGATGGCCTGATTCTCGTTGTGGGCCCCAAACTGTACGTTTTCCTCGCTGTATTCGATCCCAGCCATCACCCATTTCGACATCGCTTGGTCAGTGAAGTACCCACAGAGGTCAAACAGGTGCGACCCGTAATCAAATAGATTTTTTCCACCGAGTTCGATTCGCTCTAACGAGCCTATTTTTCCGTTTTCAAGTAGCGACTTGGCTTTCCGGAACGGCTTTCCGAACCGTCGTTGGTGGTTGAACGTAAGCTGGATTCCGGCCCGCTTACAGGCCGATGCCATTTTCTGACAGTCCTCCCATCTCGTTGCCATCGGCTTTTCACAGTGGATCGCGTCCATTACCCCACTCTCAGCACACGTCATCACGACAGGTGCGTGGATATGGGGCGGAACGCAGACACTGACAATGTCGGGCTCGACAGCAGTGAGCATCTTCTCAGTGTCCGTGTAGACGTTTCCGTCCGGGAGGTTCCATTGTTCTCCGAAATTTCTCGCATTCTCAGGGACGACGTCGGCACAGGCGGTAAGTTCACACGAGTCTAACCGCCTGTACGCGCCTGCGTGCCTATATGCCATTGCGAACCCGTCGGTATCCGGGTCGTCCGGATCTGCACCAGTCCCAATGACTGCGACAGTGTAAGTCATCGATGGAAGGTGGGATAGTAGCCTCAATAGTAGTAACCTCGTACCGATTCACTCAGACAGTCCACACTGACTGGCTGGTCTACCAATGCTACCGTGACAATATATCTGAAACTCTGGGCTCCTTCTATCAGAGAGGGTGTACGCAGCCATCTCGTGTAGTTTTAGAACACGCACAGTGTCTTATATGACTCTTAACTACTGCGATCTTGGCGGATTCCAACCAGGACAATCAGACCACCAGCTAAGCATTTGTTCACTCGTGAACTGACCACGGTCGCTTCTTGATCGAATATATGAAGCCAGCTAAACCAGTTGGCGTTTAATCCCGGGATGCCCCTATTTGTATAGTAGCCGGGTCCCTGTCCAAATCATATGTGATCAATGATAGGATACGCTGCAGCATGGCTGCCGGTATGGCCTGTTTACTAAAACGGTCTCCGTCGTTGGATTCTTGATAACGATGGACCACATTCGTCGCCGACAAAGCGTAGCTACGGTCGCGAGGGGGACTATCTCACCGTACTGATGTCTTCAGATGAAGAGACTAGGACCGTGGAGTCGGAGCAGGCGACCCGACGGACCATTCTATCCCTTGTTGCGACTGGACTCTCGTTCGGAGTTGCAGTGCTTTTGAAGCGGGAGATATTGTATCGTGGGTACGGCGAAGATGGGTATGGTGAACAGGGGTTCGGCGAGTAACTAGTACGGCATATATCACGACTCTCTCTGAGGAAAGAGTTGGGCCAGCAGCTGCTAGTTTGCCTAAATTCAGAACACCGAAGAGACCCAGAGACAGTTAGTCTGACGGTCCCGCGGATTCCGAGGGTCGGTCAATATTAGGTACTTCGCCTCTGTCCTCTTCGTAGTGGGTGTGGTTGAGGAATCCTCGAATACGTCCAGCTGTCTTTGCAACAGTACTGCCCGCTTCTATAACGGTAGCTACCGGCGTTATTCTGACATAATTCAGCGGGTCAAGTGCCTCACAGAAAATATTCTTGAGTTGATCTGCTCGCGAGACGTTACATTTTGACCAGTAGTACGGACTCTTTGTTTCGAGCTTATACTGTTTCTTCCAGTATTCAGTAATAGACGACGCGTACGGATGGTCAACGATGAGTTCGGGATCGTACCGAATATCAAACTCGGCTCTAACTCGCCTGGCGAGTTCCTTTTCCTCGTGACCCCACCCCATCTGTTCGTCCCACCCACCGACCGCCTTGAACACGTCCCTGTGAACGCCCATGTTACAGCCCCAGAAGTGGTTGACATAGCAAGGATCGTCCCCCCAGTCGTAATGGGTGGTGAAATGGCGAGCAAACACATCATCGACTGGGTGGATGGTTCGACCGGCGTATGCCGCCTCTGTTTCGAGGAGTTCATCCGCTTTTTGAAGATATTCTGGGCGAGGTCGGGAATCATCATCCAGAAATACGATCTTGTCGGTTGAGGCTTGTTTGATCCCCTCATTTCGGGCTCTAGTCACAGGGCTCTCATCACACACGATAACCTCAAAGTCGTCGAACGCGTGCTCTTTGAGGCACTGTATTGCTTCAATCTCATCCCGCGGCTTCAATGTCGCGATAACAACGCTGACCGATACCATTAATTCTTCTACGAAGTAGAACTCCCCTTCAAGACATTAGTATAGGCATCCTGTCATTAGTAGGCAACGCATTCACCTGTCCTACCCTGGCATGGTTGCAATGACTGCCTGTACCCACGATACAACTCCATAGATGAACACCACAAACCCACCCAGGGAAACCCAGCGTAGTCGTTTGTGATTTTTTGGGCGGACACCGTCTGGGTTACTGAGTTCGACCGCAAACAGAAAGCCTGCGTAGCTGAGCAGGTAATACAACAACGGGTTCCAACGGCCGATAAATATCATCCCCCCCAACGTCGCCGAGAGCCAGATGATGAAGACTCCCACGAACTGTCGAACCCATCCAGCGCACATAGCCAATCAATACATGCTCTTCCTGTTTTGTTATGCTACTACTAGCGCGTACTATTGGTAGGTGGTTTGGATCTACTTACAGCGGCAGCCACCGTGTGGTAACTGCCGGCGCACAATCTCTGCCATAGAAAACTGGCAATGAAATGGACAGTATTTCGAAGCGAATGAAGTAACTGGCGTTGGGATCCGCCATCAACTCACGATAAATTATATAGCTAACTGACAGGAACTCTCAGTACCACATCGTCGTGATCCTAGTCGACAGATCTTTTGAGTGAACCTTCGATGTCAGGTTAGTGTAGCCGCTTCTTCTGAAAGGCGCTGTTCTGCAGTCTCCTTGTCTTCAGGATACCCAACGTCGACACGCCACCCGTTGAGACGAACAGCGTCGATCGTTCTTCCGCTGTCCATCAGTAAATCAATGGCATCGCTAAGTTCGTATTCGCCACGGTCAGAGGGCTGAACCTGACTACATGCTTGGAATATTGCTGGCGAAAACGTGTAAAAGCCGGTCATGACTAGGTTTGACGGAGGGTCGTCCGGCTTCTCGACTACATCGGTTATTTCACCATATTTATTCGTCACGCAAACGCCATATCTAGACGCTTCGTCTTCCGGAACCTCCTCTACCAGAAATGCGCAGTCGACACGCTGTTCTCGTTGTCGTTGTACGACTGTGTCGAGGTTTCCTCGAAACACATTGTCTCCCAGCATCAACATAAAATCGTCCTTGATTTCCGGTTCGGCCTGTAACAAGGCGTGTGCTAGCCCAGCAGGTTCCTCCTGATGGACGTACGTTATCGGGACGCCGTTATACGAGTTTCCGTAATAGTCGATAATCTGCTCTTTTCGGTATCCGACGACGATAACAAACTCGTCTGCATCAAGTGAAACGAGCTCGTCAAGACAGTGGGTCAGAAGCGGTTTTTCGTCTACCTCAACTAACGCTTTCGGGAGGTCATCAGTCAGCGGCTGAAGTCGTGTGCCCTTCCCGGCCGCGAGAACTACTGCTTTCATCACTCACACGCTTTCCCAGATACCACATTGTAATGCTGCTACTAATCGGCCCTGTCATCGGTGGGTAAACCACCATTCTTTCCGCTGGTAACGTTGTTCAGCTATCGGCGTAGATCTCGAAGCGAATCCGAGTGGATAACGATGAACTCTTCTTCACCGAGTTGTGACTCATGCTCTGGCAAAAATATCAACTGTGAATCAGTCGAAGATTTGACAACGGTTAGTTCTTCCATCTCGTAGCCAAGGTCCGATTCCCAGTCTGGATCTGTCGGTACGTCTTCCCACTCCTCTGAGGACATCATTCAGCCGCCACTCCATTCAAATTTCCCGGTCTTGACAAATTCAATCGCTTGTGTGTAAACCGCGCACTCTGACCCTGGCCCCATAGCCCTACTCTTAGATTAAGACAATCTTTAAATTGTCTCTCTACTGCACTTACATCGAGCATATCTCGGAAAGGTGTAATTACTATATTAAAGATTGCGTCCTTATATCCAGCATCTACGCATCATTTATAGTCCATTTACTTACCAATTCATCCTACCGTCTCCCCCCAATAATACGGTGAAAACAGACTAATCTCCAATGGTAGGATAAAATTACCCCGACATTCGATGAACTACACTGGGACATATCACTGTTTTGTGGCATAGCGCGGAGGAACAGATGAACTGGGTACAGCCTTCGAATTTACTATCGGATCAAGTTCATTCGGAGATTTTTGAGTGTCCCCGTATCAGTATCTCTCCTGTATATGAAACTCAATTTATCTATGTTACTCCTTACTCTCTTATAGGTGTGATCGTTACGCTTGAAGCTCTAAACCGAAAATGCCTCTCAAATGGCGCCACCACGTACTTCAACCCGCATTCAACACTTGAGTAAAAGGCTCAGCTACAGCTGCTCCACATACCTTTGGAGTGGTAAGCTCCGCTATGGCGGAATAACACGACTATAACAATACACCCCTGCACATAAGATACTGGTGGAGAGGGCAGTTACCCGACACCCACAACACCGGCCCAATCCTTACCACCCCCCTCAGGGACGCTCGTGCCCTGTATAGTCGCTGTCGACTCGGATCGCTCTCTCCACTTTGATAGTGAGCCGGAACGGCTTCGGTCACACCGTCCTTTCCGGCTCACTCCGGTCTTGATTTTTTAGCTATGACGTGGATTCTAATCCTTTGCTAAGGCTTCGCCGATTCTCCTAACTAATCATGGATACACTCCAGACGTCCATAACTTAAACTTAGGTCATCAGAAGTCATTGATGCCCAGCAGACACAGCGAAACTGCATATCAGAACTTGTGACCGAGTAACGGATGTTATGATTGCATTCAGAATCCCCGATAAACACTCCTATAGCCGATATCTGGGTGAGTACTTCTGATAGTCGCAATACCCGGAGGGGTTTTACAACAAAATTCCTAAAGATCAACACTAGTATACCCCGGATATCTACAACTGGCAAGCGTCTATAGTAGCGATTGGAAATCAATGCACACCTGCTCGCACGACGGCAGTGTGATCAGTGTGTAAATCGTTTCAATTGTTACTATAGAAGTAGCCGACTACCTCAAATATGAACTCAATTACTAAACTGTAACAGTTACACGTAGCGGTGTATGCCGGAACATATCTCCGACAGCGAAATGGAACGGATTTCGGAATTCGCGAGCACTCCGATGTACAAACGGTCGCCCGATCAGTTACTGCCGGACGGTGCGGCCGACGACGAAGAATAACATACCTTTGGGGGGTATTTTCAGTCAGCGCATAGTTCAGCTCACGGCTCGCCGATATCGAAGGTCTTGTCATTTTCCCCTCGCCGCCTGGAGACTGCGTGAGCAATGGACAGCACGAGAAATGAACTAATGACGACTAGTCCGATAACTAATGGACTGATTGCACTGAGCGGCGACACACCGACAATTGCTGCGAGGAGTAAAATGGCGTTCAACAGGGCTACGGCCCCATAGTACTGATACCATTTAGAATCATCATCACTATTGCTAATGAACGGTTCAACCTCCGGAGCATCCTCTCGAAGAGCTATCTCGCCCGTATCGGCGTCGTACGTTATTAGCCCTGCCTCTTGAAGCTTCGGAGCATGGGTCTGATACAGCGAGACGTACACCCGCTTTCGCGCCTGCGAGGAGAGTTCTTCGACGGTTGTGTCGTTCTCCCACGCAGCCAACTCCTCAGCTAAGTCGGTTAGCTGGACTGGCTCCTTTTGTTGGCGTAGATAGTAAAGCGTATATCGACGCCTCGAACTGCTGAGGATGTCGAACATTTGGTCGCGTGAGAGCTCTGGTTCTTCCTCTACCATCGGTTCACTCATGACCTCGATTGCTGCATTGGTTTGTGTTCAGGCCGCGAGAGCCACATATATACACGAAACCCGGGGTACCGTTTTGTTACACCCCCGTTACCTTCTAATTCCTGAGTAAGAAATAGCTACTTGTATCGCACGTCGTACTCCCGTTCTTCACCGACTGACCACAGTCTGTATATAATCCTTCAGTTTGTGACATCCGGAATCATTTGGCGTACTACATGACTCAATCACAACGACCTCCAATAAATAAAATAAATCTGCATGTGAAAACGCAGTACGGTGTGTTATTGTTCGGCTCGGTACAAGTCTCTGTTTCATTACTGCGAACCTCCGAACCTTTTCATATTGGTATAAATACATATATTAGTACTACGCTATCGAATTCCAGTGAGGATAGACAGAAACTACATAGCATCCTATTAATAATACATCGTGAACTCTCCTGCATCTTCTCCATGGCATACTCTCTTACCGGAGGTTCCTCGTTATCCGCTCAGTCAAGAACCAGGAGGAAAGTTCTAGCCGATTACGTCGGCGTGATCTCGATGGTCTCGCTGTCTCGAATCCGAACGGTGTACCCACTGTATGTGAAACTAATCTGAATGTCGTCGTTGGTCTGCCCTGCGACAAGGGTATCAAGGGCGTCCGGGTCGATTCGGTTGTACAACGGTGGGAGACTGGTTTCCGTTACGGATTCTTTAGCTGCTATAGCGGTCACAATCGCTTCACTCGGTGATTCGTACTGGTTTGTCCAAAAGACAGTTTCTGTCTCGTTCCACTCCAGACTCATTGTTCTTTGTATGAACACACTCCCGTATCAGCATATACTCTATCAGACTAGCAAACTCAGACAACAGGCGCTATCTATCTAGATGCTGGGTCGTTCCCCCTTCGCTAAACAACTGTTCTAGAAGCTTCCGAACAGCTACCCGGAGGTGGTGGCTGAACGTCGGCTGTGATATATCGAGTGTATCGGCGATCTCCTGACCGGTCTTGTCACGGGGTGATTGATAGAATCCGCTATAAAAGGCTGCAAGCAGGACCTCGAATTGGCGGGGGGTTAGCTGTGCTGTCAATTCTGAATGGAACGACTCACGGGTTTGGACACCACGTTCCCGCTTGTGGCGGCCCACGAGTTCGATGTCCGGACATGAACGCCGTAATTCAGCTATGAGCTGGCGAATGTCAACCGTCTGTGGGACCTCAAGCTGAATCTCCAGAGTCTCCCCATCAGATTGGATTAATTGCGGGGCTCCTCCTTGTTCGGCGACTGTCAGTGCGAGCTGTGTACCCGATACTGTTGCTTCGAACAAGCTCGTGTCTTCTGTGTCAGTTAAACACTCTAATCGCTCAATTCGGGGAAGAATGTCCAAACACGCTTGTAGGTCATCTGGTGGAGCGTCAGTGCTGAAAAACACGATACAGCTGGTATCTCCCTGTGGGACGATACCCTCGAATGTGATTTCTGTATCGGCGACGCCCGCAATCCGATGAATGATATCGTCGGATTCCGTTGCTTCTAGCTGGAGTTCGACAGCCCGATCTGCGACGAGCCCCTGCTTCGTCTCAATGCTGTTAATGGCGTATCCGACCGTTTCACTCACCTCCTCGAGTACTGACTGTGTCGGCAGATCGAAAACGTCCGGCGTTTTCGCGTACACAGTCAGGATGCCGTAGGAGAGTTGCTGATAGCTGAGCGGAATGCTGACGACTGACTGGAACCCACGTTCCAGTAGCCGCCGTTGCCACCCTTTTCCCCTGAGTCCGTCCGCGATATTGTTGTTCAGCGTCTGTTCGTTAGTCCGGGCTGTCTGGACTGCTGGTGGAGGCGGTGTCTCATTGGAGGGCGTGCGCGATTCCTCCAGAAAGCCACGGTCGGTCCCTGCCCACGTCCGTGGCGTGACTCGGTCGGTATCGGATTCGTATTCCCCGATCCACGCAAACGAACAGATGTCGGACGCGACCAACTGGTCACACACCGCTTGCTCTATTTCTGAGCGACTGTCTGCCCTGAGCACTCGCTCGTGAATTTTCTGACTCAGCTCTGTCAACCGATTCATCTGCTCGAGCTGAACCGTCTGTTGCTCCAGATCGCGCTGCCTGTCTTCGAGTTCTGTCTCGTATGTCAGCCTATCGAACGCCGTTCGAATCGTCGCCCCCAGGAGTTCGGTAATTCGACGGGTCTGGGTATCGAACTCGCCGCCGATCGTGTCGCCCGCTCGAAGCACTCCATGGTCGCCCAGCGGGACAAACACGGCCTTTCCGTCAGTCATCGTGTCCTCGCCCGCTTTCGAGGTCGAGTTTCCGTCGCAAACGATAGTTTCCTCGGTGAAAAAGGCCGAACTCACGAAGCTATCACCGTCTGCTGGGATAGCTTGTTGCTCCTCGGTCTCCGTGGTCGAAAGCGGGCGAAAGGTGTTCGTATCGCTGTCGAACGCGTACAGCACGACCTCAGGGAGACCGATGATATCACGGGTCCTCGAGACGACAATTTGAGCGGCTTCCTCCTCTGAAGTCACACCCAAGAGATCTGTCGCCGTTTCGTACAACTGTGTAAAACCCATCTCAGCCCGCTGCGTCTGTAGTTCGTTTCCGATCCACTTGCTCAGAAGGTCTACGAGTGTCACGTCCCAGTCTGAGAACTCTGATCCGCCCGTTCCGGACCCATAGAAACAGAGCGTCCCGTATATGCTCCCACCCACAGTGAGTGGCGTTCCGAGATACCGATTGACTTCGTCGCCCCATATCTGATCTCGGTCAGCGTCGCCGCATTCGGCATCGACGTCTGTCATCACGATTGTCTCCTCGTTCCCGATAGCTTTCGCACAGGGGGTTTCCGACAACGGAATCGTTCCGCCTGAAAAAATCGTTTCGTCGGGTGTCTGGAGCACTTCGAAATCGTATTCCATCCCGTTGACGCGAGAGAGCGTCGCGTACTCGGTTCCAAGCACGCTACGACCGACTTGCATGAGATCCGCTATCTGTTCCCGGAGCGCCCCGTCCCGCGATGTGAACACTTCGGTAATTGTTCGCAGGACTTCTTCCCGCATTTCGAGTTCGGCACGCGTTGCGGTTGAATGGAGGCCATCGGCGACAATCTCCGCAAGCTCTGTCAGCACTGCCTGCTCCGCTTCGTCAAACGCGAAAGGCGTGTCCGCGTATATCGAAATCACACTCTGTACTGATCCAGTGTACTGGATCGGGAGAACGATCATCGACCGGAACCCGTACTCCGATGCGAGCTCGTGCCAGGGCTGGACAGATGATTCAGTCCGGATATCTGACGCTACTTGATGTTCGCCGGTTTCGATCGCGTGGCCGAACGGCCCGTCATCGAAAACTGAGCGGCCATAGCGGGAGACCATCGCTTCGACGTATTCGAGTGCGTCGCCACCGCCCGCGGTGGGGACGATATCACCTGCCTCGTTTTTTTCGCCGATCCAGGCGAACTGGTAGGCATCCGAACTGGTCAGAATTTCACAGACAGCCTCTTGGATCTCTTCGGCTGTTGACGCCCTCAGCACTTGGCGATTTATTTCCCTGAATAGTGAATTAATCCGCGATAGTCGCGCTGTTTCTCGGCGGAATCGGTATGATTCCACCGCGTTCTCTATCCTGTTTGTGAGCACCGCGTACTGCTCTGGCCCGCCGCCCTTGACGAAGTAATCGGTGACGCCGGCTGAAACCGCTTCGCTGGCGAGTTTTTCGCTTCCTTGGCCTGTCAACAGGATAAATGGGAGGTCGCCGTTAGACTGTCGCACCGTTTCTACGAATTCAATCCCGTCTGCTTCGGGCATCTCGTAGTCACTGACGATACAGTCGATCGACTCGGAACCGAAGTAGCTGAGCGCATCCTCGACGCTTGCGGCTTCGATAACCTCGATACGGTCGTTCTCGTGTTCCAGCAGTTCCGCCGTTGTCCGCCGGAACTCTCCGTAGTCATCGACTAACAACACCTTGATTTTCGAGGCTGCCGTTCCACTATCCGTTGGTGCCGGTCCAGTCTCACCGGCCAACTTCCGCATACTACACTACTTACGCAACAGTCCGTATAAACGTTTGACTTGGTTGCAACGCTGCACGGTTCTACGTCTGGTAACAGTAACCATTTCTCGCGAGGAATCCGGTCTGCCCTCCAAATGCGTAGGAAGCTCATATTTTAGAATGTATATGGATACTGCGATCTACACTAGTGCCTCTCCAAATTTTATTGGGAGATTATATACCTCGGGACTTTGTATGTTCTAAAATACACTTTTTGCTTATACTATTATACAGATGTGAAACATCCTGAAACACCCATAATCGAAGGAATGGATGGAAAGTCGACTTTAGTTCTGCGTGTAATTATAGTATAATAACGTTCTTTAATTATCAGATTTCAGTATAAACACCCCAAATTCAGAAAATTTGATAGTATCCTCGATTCATAAATACACACTCTGTTCAACCCTGTATTCCATCTCTAAAATACACACTGAGGGTGTGTTTTCTGCAGGATATACCTACACTGTGCGTACACCGACTGTCAAAAACTATTACTGAGCAGGCAGAAAAAGCTGAACAATGGCTGTTAACTCCGGTTGCAAAGTAGACGCGGTTATCGACAAGTACGGGTTGGCATCAACAGACCCAGTCTACGACACCCTTGATGATGGCCTGCTCGCACGCTGGACGGGCGCTGATGACCGAACCGAAATGGGGTATCGGTCGCTGACAGCGTGGTTCAACAAACGGCTGCTTAAACAAGTCTATACCGAACACGGGCGTGAAACCCTTGACACGCGTGTAGACAGCGATTACGACACGTTGCGTGGTGACGACGACTTGCGACGGGACGAACTCATCGAGCGACTGCAAGCTACGGGTATCCCGGGAGCGTCGCTTCACGACGATATGGTGTCGTGGGGAACGATGCGAACGCACCTCAACGACTGTTTAGACGGTGAAAAAGAGCCCAGGAAGGCGACAACTAACTGGGAGCAGGAGAGCGTGGCAACGGCCAAAACGGTCGTCGAACGGAAGGCCGAAACGGCACTGTCCTCGCTCGCGAAAAAGGGTGATATCGAGGGCGGTGACACCGCGGAGATAGAGGCCCAGATACAACTCGGATGCCCGGACTGTCCGACCCGTGTTCCGTTCGATGTTGCACTCGAACGTGGGTACGTCTGCAAGCAACACCGGAGCGCGAACTTGTCAACACACGATTCATGACCTGGAACATCGAAATCGAACGAATCGCGGGTATACTTGACGGATCGGCGACAGTAGAGCCGGGAGTGAACGTCGTCCGTGGCTCGAACTGGCAAGGGAAATCGAGCTTCATCGAATCTGTCAAGACGGCCCTTGGCACCTCCACTGAACTGACCGAAGGCGCAGACAGCGGTGCGGTGCACCTCGAAACGCCAACCGGTGTCTACGACGTGACGCTTACCCGAGAGAACGGTACCGTAGTCCGGCACGGCGAGCCGTACCTCAGCGACGAGTACGACGTGATCCGCGCTGAACTGTTCGCGTGTCTGGACGAGCGTAACGAAGTCCGTCGCGCTGTCCGGACAGGAGAAAACCTCGAGGACGTGCTGTTACGGCCGCTGGACTTCCAGAACATCGACTCGCAGATCGAGACGTTACAACGGGAACGCGAACAGATCGAAACGGAACTCACGCAGGCACGCGAGGCCAAAAAGCGGCTCCCCAGCGTGCAAGAGAAAGTGACACGGCTGGAAAACGAGATCGAAGACCTGCGGGCCAAACGCGAGACGATCGACAGTGAGGCAGGAAGCGACGACAGTCCGGAGTCGGTCCGCCGCCAACTCAGCCAAGCTCGGACTGAACAGAACCAGGCGAAAAACCGCGTCGAACGACTCGAACAAAGTATCGAGCGGACGGAACAGCGTCTCTCGGAGCGCCAGGACGCTCTCGACGCTCTCGAAATACCGGAGTACAATGACGTCGCGGACAAACTCTCGGAGGCGCGCGAGAGCCTCTCGCAAGTGGAGCGAGACGCCGAGGTACTCCAGTCCGTGTACTCGGCCACTGAGATGGTACTCAGCGAGGACCGGCTTGACCTGCTTACCGAGGTGGAGCGCGATATCGACGGTGACACCGTCGCCTGTTGGACGTGCGGCAGTGAGACGACACGGGCGGACTTGGCTGACCAACTGGACGCGCTCGGAAACGAACTCACGGCGCTCCGGGCCCAGAAAGAGACCTACCGAGATACTGTCGAGGAACTGGAAACACAGCGCGAGGAGATCAGCCAGGCCCGCCGTCGAAAGGCCGATCTAGAGGAAGACATCGCTGAGCTAGAGGCGACGCTGGCCGACCGGAAACAGAGCCTCGACGCAGCCAGAAACAGGCTCGAACAGGCTCAGTCGGACGTGGAGCAGCTTTCGGACCACGTTGATGCGGCCGTGGCGGAGCTTTCGGACGTCGAAAGTGAGATCAAGTACCGCGAGGCCGAACTCGAAGACACCGCCGACGAACTGGCGCAACTCGAAACGAGGGCGGCCCGTGTCGACACGCTCGAAACCGACCTCGAAACCGTCCGTGACGACCTCGCGGAACTTCGAAACCGGAAAGACCGAATCAAGCGTGAGACACGGGAAGCGTTCGACACCGCGATGAAGGATATCCTCTCCCGATTCGGGACAGGGTTCGAAACGGCTCGACTCACCGCTGACTTCGATATTGTGGTCGCCCGCGACGGCCAGGAAGCGAGCTTAGATGCCCTCAGCGAGGGGGAACTCGAACTCATCGGCTTTGTGGCAGCGCTGGCCGGTCGGCAGTCGTTCGATGTCGGCGACGCTGTGCCACTTCTGCTCGTCGACGGCCTGGGCGGGCTCGACGACGACAACCTCCACACCCTCACCGAGTACCTGCAGCAGGGAACGGAGTATCTGGTGTTTACTGCGTACCCGGAATACACGGCGTTCGACGGACGCGAGATCGACCCGACCCAGTGGACTGTTGCGAACGAGAAAGAGGCCTCGGCCGACTGATAGCGACCGAACTGGAGTGTTTTCGTCACTGACGCCGATACCCTTAGCTGCAGGCCTCTGGTGTCTGAGAATGGCATATCCATCTAGGTGTAATTTCACTTTTAGGACAATAATACAGAAGTACTATTAACAAAGGCGGCTTTTTCAAACCAGATGGCAAATATACGGGTCAAAAATTGGACGAAAAATAAATTAAGGGAAATACGGGCTGCGGAGTCACACTCATCGTACGATTCGGTCGTCAAAACACTGCTAAAAGACCGTAAAATCGCGAAGTACGCGGACGACGCCTCCGATACCGTGACTGGCGAGTCCGTGCAGTCACAGGACGCCGACATCGATAAGCCGTTCGACGATATGACTGTGCTGGCAGAACTGACTGGTAGCCACGACGACGTGTTGTTCCTGTGGTGTCCGAACTGCGGGAACGAACTCGTCCACTTCACGGTCGAGCGGCCGCTTGGTTGCTCCGTATTTGAGATGGAGTGCCAGCGGTGTCTTACGCATCTCGACAGCTGGGCCATCGTCGCTATCGAACTGCAGTATCCAATCGAACAGAAGATGATTGAGGGACAGCTTCAGGCAGATCTCAAAGCCTGTGTGATAGACTACTGGGACCGGACATTGCAGGCGGCGGCTAACGATACTCTCGACACAGAGGCCCCTGCCGACCGTCTCGTGTGGCAGTTCGATCAGTATCACAAGCAGTTCTCCTGGGACTGGCCGACTGATGTCCCGACTGTCAGTTTTGTCCCCGGCGTCACGTATCGCAACACCGTGACTGATGAGCGAATCGAAGTCGTCGAAGCTGTCACCGAGAACCGGAACGCGATGGATGCGTACACAGTCAGACGCTACGCTGCAGACGGCGATGTCGTCTCGGACCAGCTAGACAGCAGTACAATCGTCGACCGGATCGTCAACCGGGAACTTGTCGTCGCCGAGCAGGCCGTGGGAACGACCAAACCCACGACCTGATGAATCACGATGCCAACCGTCTTGGCTTATTGCTGGTGTACGCGGTCTGCCTTTCAGAACACGGTTTGGCGGGGCCGGGATGAGCGGGGAGTACAATTGCTCTGAAAGCGCCCGTTTCCCACTCAGCAAAGGGTTAAAGATAAAACGATATACTGGATATAGTGAAGCGCACATCCGATTATAGTCACAAGAATATTGTGATATTGGTCAGATACCCGTATACAGTTTTGTATAACCATAGGTAATGTATAAGGTGTATCGAGGCTACCGAAGACACTCATGACGTTTGTCGACAACAGTTATACGACACCAGTGGCCTACGTTGTAGTATGATTAGGCTGGTTGGATGCACGCGTTCGGTAGTCGTATCTCCGAGCGTGCCTTGGGTAGCGGGGGAGGAGAAAGTCCGTGAGTAAAGCGACGCACCCTCACACGCTCACACTCCCGCGTGAGGACCACGGATTGGCGACGTCGAAGGCAGCGACCAGACGGATACAGGGAATCCTTCCGGTGTTCCTGGAGAACAAGATCACGGAGGCGGAGGCTAACGGACTGGTCGTTCCGCTCGACGGCAGCATCGAATCGACAGTTGCGGCGGCGCTGGCTGTCGACGGCATCGGGGCCGACTACGTGACTGGACTGGTGATGCCGGTACAGCTAAGCGACGAGGGGCCTGCTCGGACGGCTGAAACCGTCGCGTCGCTGCTTGACATCGACTGTCACCGGCTCAATCTGCAGCCAGTGCTGACGGCGTTCCAGCGAGTTGTCGGTGAGACCGGGGGGCCGACCGACGACCTCGTGGCGATGCAAAACGCTGGCGAACGCTTCCGGATGGCGTGTAAGTACTACGTCGCAAACACCAGGAACGAACTCGTTGTAGGGACTGTCTCCCGGACTGACCGACTGCTGGGCTCCGTTGCGAAACACGGCGAGAACGGCGTGGACCTGTCGCTGTTTGGCGACCTCTATAGAACTGAGATCGAGGCCCTGGCTGCTGCACTTGCGGTTCCATCGGACCTCCTCGACCAGTCACCCCATCCAATGGAGCACACTGGGGCAACTGATGCGGCGGAACTGGGTATCGACCAGCGAGACCTCGACAGCGTCCTCCACTTCGCGATTGATAGAGGCTGTTCCGTGTCGGCGGTGGCTGACAAGGTCGGTGTCAGCGAATCTGTCGTTGAGCGTACGGTTCAGTGGTGTGCCAGTACGCGCCACAAGCGACACACGCCACCAAAGCCATCGATGGATAACTGACACTGTCGGCTGTTCGTCTGTGGCGTATTTCGCCACCCCCGGGGAGTCACAAATCTCTCGCAAGAGGGACAGCCAACAGTACGAGCCAAACGTGGTATTTCTGTGAGCAAAGCAGTTAACAGCCACACTCCGCGATTCTCACACCCATGCAGGCCGACCCCCAGGAGATAATCGACATCGGCGACAGGCTACTGTCGGAGTACCCCGAACTGTTTACTGAGCAGTACGAGACAAACACTCGTCTCGTTCAGCGACTTGCCAGCGTGGATTCGTTTCGTACCCAAACCAGACTCACTAGATACATCACCCGTCAAAAACGGACACGGAACGGCTCGGAAAGATGAGGCCACTGCGAAGCACACGCGACACACGGAGTGCCACACGTCTGTGGCCGGGTTGTCTGCACTCGGCGGTCGTCCCGATATGAGGACCTTCTTTATGTAGAGACCCTCTTGCAGGACGTATGCTACTCACTGGGACTGTCGTTGCGGATTCTGAGACCGTCCTGCAGGACGGGGCGGTCGTCGTCTCCGGGGACCGTATCGAGGCTGTGGGTTCACGTGCCGAACTCGAATCGCAGTACGCCGACCACGAACACCAGTCCTACGACGTGCTGTTGCCGGGACTCGTCGGCGGCCACATCCACTCCGTACAGAGCCTTGGCCGTGGCATCGCCGACGACACGGAACTGCTCGACTGGCTATTCGACTACATTCTGCCGATGGAGGCCTCCTTGACCGCCGAGGAGATGGAAGTCGCGGCGAAACTGGGCTATCTGGAGATGATCGAAAGCGGGACTACGACCTGTATCGACCACCTCTCGGTCGCCCACGCGGACCGCGCCTTCGAAGCGGCGGGCGAGATCGGTATCCGTGGCGTGCTCGGCAAGGTGCTGATGGACCAGCGCTCGCCGGATGGGCTGCTGGAGGATACGCAGGCCGCACTGGAGGAGTCCGAGCGGCTCATTCAGCAGTATCACGGTGCCTACAACGACCGGATTCGGTACGCTGTCACCCCGCGATTCGCCGTCTCCTGTAGCGAGGCCTGTCTCCGGGGAGTGCGCGAACTCGTGGACAAATACGACGGCGTCCGCATCCACACCCACGCCAGTGAGAACCAGAGCGAAATCGAGACGGTCAAAGAGGATACCGGGATGCGCAACATCCACTGGCTCGACGAGGTGGGTCTCACCGGTGAGGACGTCGTCCTTGCGCACTGCGTCTGGACCGACGAGAGCGAGCGCGAAGTCCTCGCAGAAACGGGGACGCACGTCACCCACTGCCCGTCCTCGAACATGAAACTCGCCAGCGGCATCGCGCCGATCTGGGACTACCGTGACCGCGGTATCAACGTCGCCATCGGCAACGACGGACCGCCCTGTAACAACACGCTCGACGCGTTCACCGAGATGCGACAGGCGAGTCTCCTCCAGAAGGTCGATCAGCTAGACCCGACAGTGACGCCCGCGGCCGAGATCTTCGAGATGGCGACGCGCAACGGCGCGAAAGCCGCCGGCTTCGACGAACTCGGCGCGATTCGGGAGGGGTGGCGCGCCGACATCGTCGGTCTGGATACGGACCTTACGCGGGCGACGCCGCTGCACGACGTGCTCTCCCATCTAGTGTTTGCGGCCCACGGCGACGACGTCCGCTTCACGATGGTCGACGGGAACGTGCTTATGGAACACGGCGAGGTAACCACCATCGACGCCGACGCCGTGCGTGAAGAGGCCTCGACTATGGGGCTTGAGATGGACCTCGAAGACGAACGCAAGTCCGCACAGGAACAGAAGCCCTGAGTGGCCCTTGGCGGTGCCCTTACTCGCTCGTCGCGATTGCTTCGATTTCGACTCCCACGTCCTTTGGCAGGCTTGCGACCTCGACCGCGCTCCGGGCCGGCGGCTCGTCGTCGAAAAAGCCGGCGTACGTGTCGTTCATCGACTCGAAATCGTCGATGTCGTCCAGATAGACGGTCACTTTCAACACGTCGCTCATCTCCAGTCCCTCCGAAGCTATCACCGCTTCGACGTTCGATAGCGCCTGTTCCGCCTGCGTCGCTATCGGTTCGTCGTCCAGCAGGTCGCCGTCTGGCGTCATCGGAATCTGGCCCGCGGTGAACACGAGCGAGCCGTTTGTCGTCGCCTGGCTGTACGCGCCGACCGCATCGGGTGCATCGGCCGTGCTGATGGTCCGTTTCATCAGTCGAGTCTTCCACCATCAGTGTCTTAAATTTACAGGCTGTCGCGGCGGTCCGCGAACTCGGCGAGGTCAGCATCGGTATCGATATCCCAGTGGATGCCGGGGTCCTCAACCTCGATGAACGCTGTCCGCTCGGTGGTCTCGATGATATCCCGACCGCCGCGGTCGCCGGAGACTGAGGCGAGCGCATCGAAGTGGTAGCCGTCGAATAGCACGGGGTTGCCCCGCGTCCCCTCGTGTTCGGGAACGACGACGGTTGCCGTCCCTGTACGGTACGCTTCGATAAGCACCTCGATAGTTTCGGCCCGGACGAAGGGCATATCGCCCAGTAGGAACAGGGCGGCGTCCCAGCCGGATTCCTGTGCATAGTCGACTCCATGTCGAACCGACGCGCTCTGGCCGGCCGCGTAATCGTCGTTATGACGAAGCGAAACTGAGAGCGCCTCTAGCGCCTCAGCGACAGCCACGCCCTCGTATCCGAGGACGGCGACAACGTCCGACAGCGGTGACTCACATGCGGTTTCGGCTACCTGTCGGACGACTGCCCTTCCGCCGATGGTTGCCAGTAGTTTGTTACCCGGCTCGTACCGTGAACTCCGCCCAGCGGCGAGGACGACGCCACCGACTTCGGTCCGGTGCTGCCCGCTCATCGTGGCCCTCGTTTCACAACGATACTGAGTAGTTCACCGACGTTCGTCACCGCTGGTCCTCCTGCACATCCGTCGCAGCGACGACCTCACAGATATCCGACGCGAACGACGTAATCACGCCCCGAGAACACCGGCCTGTCTGCGACAGTGCGTGGCTGAGAACGTCTCTGGCGGTACGCCGCTGTGATTCGGTATCCGCTTTGTTGACCAGCGGTATCACAGACGCCTCGGTTGGCGCGTTTCGGAGCCCACCCTCAGGATGTGTGAGCACTGTCCCGACAGCCTCCACCGTAATGGTGTCGCCCACATCGAGGCCTGTGATGTCCGCTACCCGCTCCGGCCGGTGGACCACGTCCGTCGTCAGCACTTCACCGACGGCGGCGACTGAGGCGACCGGAACGACGTGGCTCGCTGTCCTCGGTACGACCGGTTCCCTAGCACCGGGCGCTTTGAACTCGCGCTTGCGTGCGCCGTCAGCCTTGACGAGCAGCCAGTCGAACAGTCCAGCCTCGGATAGCTGTTCCACCACACTCGCGTCGAATCCGCGAACCTTCCAGTCGACTCGCGCCGGATCGGCTACCCTCTCGCGAGCGAAGGCAACTGGCGGTTCGTGTTCGTCGAGGTCGTCGCACCACTCGTCCGGGCCAGTGAGCGTCAGCGGCAGGTCAGGCGGCGGTGGCATCGCTGTCGTTGTCGTGTAACCCACATCGTACCCCTCGTCGGTTCCTTCGGCGGTCAACTGTCCCATCGCGGTTTTCTTCCCACCGGCCCCGACAAAGGCGACAGCAGCGCTGGAACCCAGACCCAGCGCAGCAGCCAGATGCATACAGTCGCTCCGCGGGACACACAAAAATAGCTTGCCGGGGCAACAACGTGTGTCGCCGACAGCGTTTTTGTGATCTAGTGGCACACGTACCCGTATGCCCCGCGTAGACGTTCGTGGTGAAATCTGTCCCCGGCCGGCGCTCATTGTCCGGCAGGCGCTTTCAGACCTCGACCCTGGGGAGACGCTCGTCGTTCGAGGTGATTACCCACCGGCCGAAAAGAACCTGCGGCGGATGTGTACGACTCACGGCATCGACGTGACGACCGCAGAGACCGCCGGCGAGTCCGACGAGTTCGAACTCGAACTTCAGGTGACCGAGATGGCGTCGCTATCGGAGGCCTGAGTGTGGGCACCGATACGGCGGCTGATGGAGACGAGGAGACGACTCGCCTGACGGAGTACACGGAACTCCACGGCTGTTCCTGCAAAGTCGGCCAGAGCGATCTCGATTCGCTGCTCGCCGATGCCGGCCTCACGGGTGACAGCGACGCGCTGCTGTTCGGTGTCGGCGAGGACGCCGCCGCCCGGAAACTTACCGACGAGCTCGCGCTGGTCTCGACGGTGGATTTCTTCACGCCTATCGTCGACGATCCGTACGACTTCGGCCGTGTCGCGGCCTGTAACGCCGCTAGCGACGCGTTCGCCACGGGGGCCGTCGAGAACGTCGACTGCCTGGTCGTCCTCGGCCTCCCACGAGAACTAACCGACAGCGCGGCCTCAATCCTCGCCGGCATGGCCGACGCACTGGACGCGATGGACGGCGTCATCGCCGGCGGCCACACAATCATGAGTCCGTGGCCTTTCGCCGGTGGCGCCATCTCGGCGACAGCACGGCCAGACGCCCTGCTCACTTCGCAGGGGGCCAGCCCGGGCGACCGGCTCTACCTGACCAAACCGCTCGGGACACAGCCGGCTATGGGGGCGACCCGCGTGACCGACGCGCAGTTCGTTGAGACAGTCACCGACGCCGCTGACCGCCCGCTCGACAGTATTGCTTCGGAGGCCATCGCGTGGATGACGACCCCGAACCGGGACGCAACGCTGGCGTGCCGTGAATACGCGACCGCGGCGACCGATATCACCGGATTCGGCCTCGCCGGCCAGAGCCGCGTGATGGCCGACCGCTCGAACGTCGGTATCGAACTGACACACCTCCCGGTCATCGCAGGAACGCCCGCCCTTTCCACGCTTTTCGGATACGGGCTAACTGACGGGGAGAGCGCGGAGACCAGCGGCGGACTGTTCGTCTCTGTCCCGCCGGCCGCGACCGACGCCGTCGAAGCAGCGTTCGACGACGCCAGCGTGTTCTACCGAGCTGTCGGGCGTGTCACGGGCGGCAGCGGCGTTACGCTGGATGACCTGACCCTCGAAGAAGTCCGTTCCTAACGTCTAGTAGGAGCCTTCTACCGCAACCGAAGCGTCGCCTCCAGCACGCCACCGCCGAGGCACAGCGCCTTGTCGGAGATCTTCGCTGGGTCGACGGACTCGCCGCGGGGGTCGACGTCGCCGAGCTTTGTGCCCTCGCTGACGCCGAGGCCGCCGTGGACCAGACCGCGAACCAGCCCGTCTATCTCGGTCTCGACCGGCCGGTCGTCGACGGTGCCGACCACGTCGCCGGCTGTGACACTGTCGCCGATGGCGACCGTCGGAGTCCAATTACCGTCGGCCGGGGAACGAAGCACCCGCTCGTGAGTGTAGCCGCGCCGTTCGCCGGGCTCGCCGTCGTATTCGCTCGCAGTCCCCTCGTAGAACACGCGGCCGAGTTCGTGCCCGCGGTCCGTTTCGACGACCGCGTCCACGTCCTCACCGGCCTCGAACCCCGGCCCCATCCCGACAACTACGTCGGCGTCCCCTCGACGCGTGCCGGTGTCGAACTTCCCTTTCGCCATGATAGCGTCGACGAGCACCGCGGCATCGAGTTCGTCGGCGACGGTTGCCTCTGGGTCGACGAGTACCGGGACGACATCGCCGGCGAGCAGTTCGAGCGCCTCGTCGACATCAGAAGCTGCCTGGCCGGTGACCCCCTCAACAGTCACCTCGTCCTCGTACAGCGCCGCACCGAAGGCGACCGCCCGCCGGACGACTGTCGGCTGTTCGACTTCGGTGACGATGACCGGGAAGCCGGCCTGCTGGAGCCGGTAGACCACGCCGCTCCCGAGGTCGCCACCGCCGCGGACAACGACGAGGTCGTCGAGGTTCAGGCGCGTCGCCCGCTCACCGGCGGCGTCGTGGCGGTCCATGGTGACCTCGGCGAGAATCGAGAGTGCGACGGCGGCCGGCCCGCTCCCGCCGAGGTCGAGTCCCACCGGCGTTCGGACCCGGCTGAGGTCCCGTCGGGCGTACCCCGACTCGGCGAGCGAGTCGAGGACGTGGTTGGCCTTCGTCTCGCTGGCGACGAGGCCGACGTAGCCAGCTTCGCCGTCCAGCGCCGCAGCGACGGCGTCCTGGTCGAACGTCCCGCTCCGCGTCGCAACTGCCACGGCTGTCTCGGTCCCCATCGGCAGGTCGCCGAGCGCCTCGCCGTAGTCGCCGTGAATCACGTCGGTAGCGTCGGGAAACTGCCCCGGGTCGGCGTAGGCCTCGCGGTCGTCGACCACGGTGACGGCGTAGCCCAGTCGCTCCGCCAGCGGAGCAAGCTCCGTGCTGATGTGGCCGCCGCCGGCGATGTAGAGCCATGCCTGCCCGCGAACGCGGTCGATGAACACCTCCATCTCGCCGCCACAGACCATTCCCGTGTTACCGCCGCGTTCGAGTTCGTACGTCCGGACGCCGGGGTCGTCGGCTCCCGAGAGTACTGACCGAGCGTCTTGGACGGCGAGGTGCTCGACTGTCCCGCCGCCGATGGTCCCGTACTCCTCGTCGTCGGTGACGACCATCTTGTCCCCCACGTCCCGCGGTGCACTGCCGTCCTTGCGGACGATGGTCAGCAAGGCCGCCGGCACCCCTTGTCCGGCCAGTTCGTCGATACGTTCGAACAGGCTCATACGAAGCTCTTCACCTCCTGTTCGACGATGGCAGCGACTACGTCGTCGTAGGGTATGGGGTCGATGTCCGGCGTGAGGTCGACCCCCCGTACGTCCACGTCCCTCGCGACCGCCGAGACTGGCGCGTCGATATCCGGCGAGAGGTAGACGCCGTCCTGAATGAGGACGACGTGCGCCTCTGGGTCCCCGGCGGCGGTTCGCAGTCCGATTTCGGCCATCGGCTTGTCGATGAGATACAACATTATCAGAAATCCAGTGTGTGGTCGGCGTCACGGATGCGGGCGGTGACGCGGTCGTCCGACCAGACTGTTACGTCGTCGGCGATTTCACCCTCGTCGACGCCGCGTTCGGCCATCGCCGCGCGGTCCGCGATCATCTGTCCGCCCTGTTCCGCTAAGTCGGCGACGTGCCCGCTCATGTTGAGCGCCTCGCGGCCGACAGCGTCCCGAGCGCCGTACACGCCGTCCTGGGTGAATATCACCGTCACGTCGTGCATATCGAAGCCAGCTGCGACGCCGCGGGCGGCACGCAGCCCCTCCGGGATGTGGACTCGGCCGCACGGAGCGCGGGTGAGCAACACGACGACATCTCGTTTCATAGCGAGACCACCCGGTCAGCCTCACCGATGATGTCCGCCAGGTCCGGAAGCAGCCCGACTTCGACGCCCTCGGGGTAGTCGGCCGGCGCATCGATTCCCCGCGCGTCGACACAGAGCCCGCAGCAGATGACGTCCGCGCCGTCCGCGATAAGCTCCTGAAACTTCTCTGTCGGCATCTCGTCGTACAGTCCGCTGTCCGAACAGCCGGGCAACGTCTGGTCGGCGACGGGGACAAGCGCGCCGTCGAGGTAGTGGAAGTAGCTCACCTCGTGGCCTTGGTCCAGCGCCGCCCGGCCCAGCTCGTAGGCGGTACGCCATCGCTCGCTGTCGAAGGGACCGCCTGTCAGCAGAAACCCGATGTACGCCATACTGTCGAGATTTCGCCGACCTGCTCTTAATAGTTTGCTCGACACAACAAAAAACACTCCGTGTGTGATATTAATCGGAAGAAAACTGTTCGAAACCAACTCACCCATCGCCAGCAGACTGCTCATCGAGTGCCGCCGTCACGTCTTCCGCAGTGAACGGTAGCTCGGTCAGCCGAACGCCGACAGCGTCGCAGATGGCGTTCGAGAGCGCCGGCGGGACGCCGTTCGTCGGGAGTTCCGCGATAGATTTCGCGCCGAACGGACCCGTGGGTTCGTGGGTCTCGACGAGGATGGTCTCCATCTCGGGGTGGTCGGTCGTCCGTGGCATCCCGTACTGGCGGAACCCGAGCACTTCGGGGTTGCCCTCCTCGTCGAAGGTGAGGTCGCCGCTGGTGGCGTATTCGAGACTCATGTGCTCGCCGCCCTCTATCTGGCCCTCGACCAGTGCGGGGTTGATTGCGACGCCGCAGTCGGCTGCAAACACCAGCTTGTTGAGTTCGTACTCGCCGGTCTCCGTATCGACGGTCACGTCGACGAACTGCGCGCCGTAGGGCGGCGGGCTCTCGTCGGTCGAGTGGTTCCCGTCCCCGAGGATGTGTTCACGCTCGTCATCGCCGTAAGTGGCCTCGTAGCCGATCTCCTCCAGCGACACGCGGTTTCCGGTCCGTTCGCTGAACACGCCGCCGTCGCCGGTGTCGAGCACGTCCGGCGGCTCGTCGAGCAGTTTCGACCCCCACTCTAGCAGCCGCTCTTTGGCGTCCTCGGCGGCGTTCTTGACCGCGCGACCGCTGATGTATGTCGTCGAGGAGGCGTACGCGCCGTAGTCGAACGGCGTCAGGTCGGTGTCGGCAGCGATGACGACGACGTCCTCGGGAGTGCAGCCCAGCACCTCGGCGGCAATCTGGGAGAACATCGTGTCCGCGCCCGTGCCGGTGTCGACGCCGCCGACCTGCAGGTGGAAGCTCCCGTCCTCGTTCATCTGCACCTGCGCCGCGCCGAGTTCCTTGCCTGCGACACCGCTCCCTTGTGCGATGAGCGCCATTCCGACGCCGCGCTTGCGGTGGTCTTCGTCGGGCTGTTCGAGGTCGTCGTAGCCGATAGCCTCCCGTCCGCGGTCGACACATTCGCGGATGCCACACGAGCGAATCCGTCGAGTGAACCGGTCACCGTCTTTCAGGATAGCGACGCTCCGGTCGAGATCGCCCTCTTGGACCGCGTTCCGCAGGCGGAACTCGATGGGGTCGAAGTCGAGGCGGCGGGCCACCTCGTCCATGTGCGCTTCGACGGCGAAGTGGCCCTGTGGCGCGCCGTAGCCCCGCATCGCCGCGCCCATCGGAAGGTTCGTGTGTACCACGTCCCCTGCAAAGCGGACGTTCGGGACCCGGGGATAGAGGGGGAGTGGCTTCGTCCCGACGTTGTTCGCGACGGTCATGCCGTGGGTGCCGTAAGCCCCCGAGTTCGACAGCGTGTAGAGGTCCATCGCCTCGATATCGCCCTCGTCAGTGACTGCAGTCCGCATCTGCATCTGCATCGGGTGTCGAAAGCGGAGCGCGGTGAACTCCTCCTGACGACTCATCTCCAGTTTGACCGGTCGGCCCGCCGCCAGGTGGAGCGCGAAGGCGATGGGTTCTATCGCCATCTCCTGTTTCGACCCGAACCCCGCGCCGATGCGCGGCTTCGTCACCCGTACGTCACGGATGGGCACGTCGAACAGGTGCGCTATCTGGCGGCGGGTGTGAAAGGGGACCTGCGTCGCTGTGATGAACGTGTGCCGGTCATCCTCGTCCGTGTAGGCGATGGTCGTGTGCGGTTCCGGGACGCAGTGGGACTGGTACGGCGTTTCCCATTCCGTCTTGATGACGTGCCGGTCGTCGTCGTTGCTGGCCCGCTCAAACGCCGCCTCCACGTCACCGAGTTCCCCCTCGAAGTGTGATTCGAGGTTTCTACTGTAGTCCGCGCCCGACTGCTTGTTCTCCACGTCGTCGGTCTCGAACAGTTGCGGGGCGTCTTCATCCAAGGCCTCCTCTGGGTCGAACACGGCGTCCAGTTCCCGGTATTCGACTTCGATTTTCCGTGCGGCGCGGTCGGCCGCTTCCGGGTCGTCGGCCGCCACAGCCGCGACCGGGTCGCCGACGAAGCGGACGTGCTCGCGCAACACTTTCAGGTCCCACGGGCTCGGCTCGGGATAGGACTGGCCCGAACTGGAGTACAGTTTGTCCGGGACTACGTCGTCGAACGGCGTGATGACGGCGTCGACGCCGTCCATCGCCTCGGCGGCGCTCGTGTCGACCGATTCGACGTAGCCGTGGGCGATGTCGCTGCGAACCACTTTCCCGTGGGCGAGGTCTGGAAACCGGTCGCGGTAGTCCGCCGTGTAACGGGCCTCCCCGGTCACAATCTTCCGCGCGTCGTCTTTCTCCTCGTCCGCCGTGATGGTGTCGCGTTCGGATTTGGGCTTCCGGTCAGGTTCCCGTGCCACGTCCGCCTCTGACTCCTTCTCAGCTCCGGCAGGGGCCGCGTCTTCCACCCCTGTCCTGTCGGGCTGCTCGCTCGTCTCCCGAGCCCGGTCGAAATCGCTCACTGACCGCCCTCCATGCAGTCGCAGTCGTTGACTGTACACTCGGTCGAATTTGCGACCCTCTCGTTGCCTTCGACTGCCTTCCCACCGTCGGCGGCGACGGCTGTCCCGCCGTCCATCCGCTCGGCGGCGTCCAGCACCGCTTCGACGATTTTCTTGTAGCCGGTGCATCGACAGAGATTGTCCGACAGCGCTTCCCGGACCTCCTGCTCTGTCGGGTCCGTGTTCGCCTCTAGCAGCGCCGTCGAGCGCATTATCATCCCCGGAATGCAAAAGCCACACTGCAACGCGGTGTTGTCGACGAAGGCCTGCTGGACCGGATGCAGCTCGTCCTGCTCGCCCAGCCCTTCGATTGTCTCGACAGATGCGTCCTCTACGTTCATCACCGGCTCGACGCAGGATTTCACCGGCTCGCCGTCGACGTGTACCGTACAGAAGCCACACGCGCCGGTGTCACACCCCCGTTTCGCGCCGGTGTATCCGTTCCGCCGAAGGACATCGAGGAGCGAGTCGGACTTCGCTGCGTCGACCGTCCATTCCACATCGTTAATCTCCAGTTCGATTTCCATATGGCTCATCAGCTCGCTGGCTATGTCAGATACGTGACGAACAGAACGATAAATAGCTGTCGCGGGTGAGTGCCGTCACAAACCGCGACAAACCGCGTGTGTCGTTTATTTGCCCCTTCAGCTGACTGGGTCGGTCAGGCTGACTCGCGGTCGGTGTCGCCGGTAATGTACTCGGCACTTTGTCTCGTTACCGTGGCTGTGAACTCCGGGACCACCCGCCCCTGTGGATTCGATACCGCATCGTGTTTGACCGTGGCGAGCACCCAGGGCGAACAGTACGATTCTCTGTCCGGGTTGCCACCGGCTAACCAGTTGTCTCCAATCGCGATGTTATCCTGGAGGTCACTGAGTGTCAGTCCAGCACAGATGTACTCCTCCCCGCTGAATGGCAGTGCGTCTGCAGTAAGGACCAGCCACGGGCGGGGATTGTTGCCCCGGTTGTACGGGTCCGGGGCCCAGAACACGTCGCCGGAACTGTACCGACCGTTACCCATCGATGTCACGCGGGTCAACCGCGTGCTCCTGCCAGTCTTCGTAGGACGGTGTCTCACCGTCGGCCTCGTGTGCGGCGATGGCGGCAGCGGCGTGGGCCGTGGCGGTATCGACGCTTGCCTCGTGATCACTGATGCGCCAGTAGTTCCCACGGTGGTCGACTCGTCCCCGTTCACGCAGTCGGACGAGCGTTGGGCCGACAGAGCCTTTCTTGACACCAGTTTCAGCAGCGATTTCGCTCCGGGTAAACGCCTTCTCGGGGTTGTCACGGAGAAACGCGAGAATCGCTCCCGCGTTCGTCTCCGGCGAGGGCGTGTCGACGTCGTCCGGGATATCTTCGAACCGGTCCGCGCTGATTGGCATACCCAGGTGTTACGTACTGAGTATATTAAATATACTGCTGTACTGGACATACTGATTATACCGACAGCTACTATAGTTCATAGTTTTAAACAAATAAACCAACAGGTAGCTTCGGTAGCCTCAACTGCGGACAGAATAGGACCGAACTGGGGGACTTCCTCAGTCCTTGCGCTCGTCAAGCCTCGCCTTGATTTTCTCGGCGGTAATGGGCATCTCACGGACCCGGACGCCGATGGCGTCCCGGACGGCGTTGGACAGCGCCGGCGGGACCGTATTGGTCGGGACTTCGGCGACCGATTTCGCACCGAAGGGACCGGTCGGCTCGTGTGTCTCGACCAGAATCGACTCGATGGGCGGCGTCTCGGTCGCCGACGGCAGTCCGTACTCGTCGAAGTCAGCCACTTCCGCCCGTCCCTCGTCGTCGAGGGTGATCCCCTCGCTGACGGCCATCTCGTAGCTCATGTGGTTTGCGCCTTCGATCTGGCCCTCGGCCATGCCGGGGTTGATGGCGACGCCGCAGTCGACCGCGACGACCAGTTCGTGCACCTCGAACTCGCCGGTGGTCTCGTCGACGGTCACGTCGGCGAACTGCGCGGCGAAGGGCGGGGGACTCTCTTCGGTGCAGTGCGTCCCCTTCCCCAGGATGTGTTCGCGCTCGTCGTCGCCATAGACAGCCTCGTAGCCGATATCTTCGAGCGTGACGGAATCGCCGCTAGTCTCGCTGTACACCGTCCCGTCGCCGGTTTTCAGGTTCTCGGTCGGCTCGTCGAGCAGTTTCGATCCCCAGTCGAGAATCCGCTCTTTCGCGTCCTCTGCGGCCTTCTTCACGGCCATACCGCTGATGTAGGTTGTCGAGGAGGCGTACGCGCCGTAGTCGAAGGGCGTCACGTCAGTATCGGCGGACTTGACGACTATGTCAGCCTCATCACAGCCCAGCACTTCGGCGGCGATCTGGAGGAACGCCGTGTCAGCGCCGGTACCGATATCGACGCCGCCGACCTGCAGGTGGAAGCTCCCGTCCTCGTTCATCATTATCTGGGCGGCCCCGAGTTCGTCGCCGGCGACGCCGGTCCCCTGCGCGGACAGCGCCATCCCGATGCCGCGGTGCAGATGGTCTGCGGCGGGCTGTTCGAGGTCGTCGTAGCCGATAGCGTCCTTCCCGCGTTCGATGCACTCGTCGAGGCCACACGACCGGATACGGCGCTCCGCGCCTTCGCCGCCCATCATCCCCGCGATCTCGTCAAGGTCGCCGACTTCCATGTGGTGTCGGCGTCGGAACTCGACGGGATCGAGACCGAGGTCGCGGGCGACCTCGTCGAGATGGCCTTCCAGCGCAAGCGTGCCCTGTGGCGCGCCGTACCCCCGCATCGCCCCGGTCTGGGGCGTGTTCGTGTGAACGATATCGGCCTCGAAGTGGACGTTCGGGACCTTCGAGTACAGCGGCAGCGGCTTGCTCCCGACGTTGCCCGCGACGGTCATGCCGTGGCTGCCGTACGCGCCGGTGTTCGAAAGCGCGTAGATGTCGATGGCTTCGATGTCGCCGTCGTCGGTGACGGCCGTCTTCGCTTTGACCTTCATTGGGTGCCGCGAGCGCATCGCGTAGAACTCCTCCTCACGGCTGGCTTCGTACAGGACCGGGCGATCGGTGGCAAGCGACAGCGCGAGTGGAATCGGCTCGACGACCATCGCCTGTTTCCCGCCGAACCCGCCGCCGACCCGCGGCTTCGTCACGCGGATATCACGGATCGGGATGTCGAACAGGTGGGCGAGCTGGCGGCGCGTGTGGTTCGGCACCTGCGTGCTGGTGATGAGGACGTGGCGGTCGTCCTCGTTCGTGTAGGCCAAGGAGGTGTGTTTCTCGACGTTCGCGTGAGACTGTCGGATCGTCTCCCATTCGGTCTCGTGGACGTGGGTCTCGCCGTCGAGCGCCGCGTCCACGTCTCCGAGTTCGCCCTCGATGTGGGCCATCCGGTTGCGGTCGTAGTCGTGGCCGACAATCTCGTTCTCGACCTCGCCGCCCTCGAACAACTGCGGCGCGTCCTCGCCGAAGGCGTCCTCCGGGTCGGTGACGTAGTCGTACTCCTCGTACGACACCTCGATAGCCTCGACGGCGGCGCTCGCGGTTGTCCGGTCGTCGGCTGCGACGGCGGCAATCGGGTCGCCGATGTAGCGGACGTGCTCGTTCAGCACGCGCATGTCCCACGGGCTCGGTTCGGGATAGGACTGCCCGGCGCTGGTGTATTTCGCGTCCGGCACCGCGTCGGATTCCGGTGTCAGGACCGCTTCGACGCCGTCCATCGCCTCGGCCGCGCTCGTGTCGATATCGGTCACGCGGCCGTGTGGGATTTCGCTTCGGACGACCGCTGCGTATGCGAGGTCCGGATACCGCTCCTCGTAGTCGGCGGTGTACTTCGCCTGCCCGGTGACGAGCTTTCGGTCGTCGTACTTCTCCGTCCGGTGGGAGACACTGTCGCGCTCGTCCGGAGCCTTGTCGTTGTTCTCGGGTTCGTCCCATTCGAGAGGGTGCTCCTCGAACCGTTCGTCTTCGACAGTCTCTGACTGTGAGGCCGTGCCGCCGTCGGCCCTGGCTGTCTCGTCGTCGTCACTCATCGCAGCCACCTCCACAGCAGCCGGTCGACTCGGCTCTGCGCGGGGGCCCATCGACCGACCGGCCGCCGTCCGCGGCAACCGACTGCTCCCCCTGCATTCGTTCTGCTGCGTCCAGAACGGCTTCGACCGGCTTCTGATAGCCGGTACAGCGACAGATGTTGTCGTCCAGCGCCTCCCGGACTTCCCGCTCGGTTGGGTCTGGGTTCGAATCCAGCAGTGCCACCGCCTGAATTATCATCCCTGGGATACAGAACCCGCACTGGACGGCGAAGTTGTCGACGAACGCCTGCTGCACCGGGTGCAGGTCGTCCTGTGTTCCGAGCGCTGCGACGGTCTGTATCTCACTCCCGTCGGCGTCCGCCGCGGCCATTCCGCAGGCCATGCGCACCTCGCCGTCGACGAACACCTTCGATGCGCCGCAGGCTCCGCCGTCGCAGCCACATTTCACGCCGATGTAGCCGTGTTGTCTCAAAACCGTCGCCAGGTCCTCCGCCGACCCGGCTTCGACTCTCGTTCGCTCGCCGTTGATTGTGAGTTCAATATCCACAGCGTACCCTCCGGTTTTCGGTATGTGCTACGTACACACGCCTGTCAGTGAACAGGTGTGCAACACTCTCTCATATATGTATGCTTCACAGGTGTCTGAACGCAATGTTGCCAGACGATTTCACGGGCACGGCCCACTACACGACACTAGGTTGACACAGTCGCGGCAGATGCGCTAGTCAATGTGTGACGTGTGGCAAATCTGTGACACGTATTCTCCGAGAACGGAACTAATCACTCGGCGGCCTTCGCCTGCACGGCGTTCAGCAGTACCTCTGTCCCGGTGACGATGTCGTCCCACTCGGTGAACTCGCTCTCGCGGTGGCTGATCCCGTCGACGCTCGGGACGAAAATCATGCTCGTCGGGGTTATCTTGTTGAGGTAGTTCGCGTCGTGGCCCGCGCCGCTAACCAGTCGCATGTACTCACAGCCGACCGTTTCGGCGGCCTCGACGACCGTGTCGATGCAGTCCTGGTCGAACGGGTCCGCGTCGACTCGCATTATCTCCTCGATCTCGTATTCGAGCCCTTCGCGCTCGGCCGCGTGGGCGACTTCCTCCCTGATCTGGTTGACGGCCGCGTCGACCACGGCATCGTCGTACGAGCGGAAATCGAGCGTGAACTCTACGCGTTCGGGGATGACGTTGATGGCGTTCGGCCAGACGTCGACGCTGCCGACCGTGCCGACGAGGTCCGTCCCCTCAGTTGCCGTGATCCGCCGGACTGCGCGGGTTACGTCCGCCGTCGCCACGAACGCGTCGTGGCGCATATCCATCGGTGTCGGCCCGGCGTGGTTCGCTTGGCCCTCGAAAGTGACGTTCAGCCATGAAAAGCCGAACACGCCTTCGACAGCGGCGACTGGGATGTCCTGCTGCTCGAGAAACGGCCCCTGCTCGACGTGCATCTCGAAGTAGCAGTGGATGTCATCCGCTTCACAGGGTGTTTCGCCCTTGTAGCCGATGCGTTCGAGTTCATCGCCGAACCGCCTGCTCTCCTTGTCCTCGCGCTCGTACGCGTAGTCGAGGTCGAAGATATCACAGTAGACACCGCTGCCGAGCATGTCCGGCTGGAAGCGCACGCCCTCCTCGTTGCTCCAGGCAACGACCTCCAGTGGACGTTCGGTCGTCACGCCGGCGTCGTTGAACGCCTCGATGACTTCCAATCCACCGAGGACGCCCACGACGCCGTCGTAGCGCCCACCGTTGTACTGGCTGTCGATGTGTGACCCGATCAGGACCGGCGCGGCGTCGCTGTCAGTTCCCGCCCGCCGGCCGAAGATGTTGCCCATCGTGTCGATACGGACTTCCAGCCCGGCCTCGCGGAACCACTCGACGAGCGTGTCGCGGGCCGCCTTGTTCTCGTCGGACAGGCTCGGTCTGTTCACGCCGCCCCGTTCTGTCGCGCCGATCTTGTTGAACGTATCGAAGCGCCGTCTGAACCGCTCGCTGTCGAGACTGACCGATGGCATTGGGTAGCTGTTCCGTGGTGTCGTCTTGAAGATTGTGTCGGGGTGGCCCCACACAGATCGACAGACACGGTGTGGCACGCGCTCGCCCGCTGTCACACACGGTTGAGACCACCGAAAGAGCCAAACGACCGTTCCGCGAGTCAGCAGACATGACCGAGCTGAGTGCCGCGTCCATCGCGTTCAGAGACGCGCGGGTGCTGGACGGGAGCGGTCGCCCTCCGTTCACTGCGAGCGTGCGTGTCGCCGACGGTCGAATCGACGCTATCAGCGAAGCCCCGCTTGCGGCCGACCGCGTTGTCGACCTCGACGGGTCGTATCTCGCACCGGGGTTCATCGATATGCACGCACATTCGGAGCTGCGGCTTTTCGAGAATCCCGGTGCCAGGGAGAAACTGACGCAGGGTATCACGACGGAAGTCCTCGGACAGGACGGGGTCAGCGTCGCTCCGGTGCCGCCGAACCTCACCGACGAGTGGGCGGAACGGGTCAAATCACTCGACGGGACGCTCGGCGAAACGTGGCCCTGGCACACCGTTTCCGGCTATCTCGAGGCGCTTGAATCTGCCGAGCCCGCTGTCAACTGTGCGTACTACGCCCCACACGGCAACATCAGGTCGATGCTGGCCGGATTCGAGGACCGCCCGCTCGGCGGTGAACACGTTGTCGCCGCCGGGCCAGTCACCGGTCACCGGCTGGACAGACCGAAGTCAGACCACGACACAGCCCCCGGTGAGCTCGATGCGATTCGACAGGAACTCGAAGTGGCGCTGGAACAGGGCGCGTTCGGCATGTCCAAAGGGATGATATACCCCCCGAGTTCGTACGCCCGCGACGACGAACTGGTGGCGCTTGCGGATACCCTCGCCAAGCGTGACTCGTTTATGATCTCTCACGTCTGGAACGAGACGGATCGCGTGGTCGAATCTATCGACCGGTATCTGGATATCTGTCGCCGCGGCGGCTGTCACGCCCACGTCTCGCATCTCAAGGTCGGCGGCCAGCAGAACTGGGGGGATTCCGAGGCCGTGCTCGACCTGTTCGACGATGCCGCCGACCGGGGCCAGCGGGTCACCTTCGACCAGTACCCCTACACGGCCGGATCGACGATGCTCACCGCACTGTTGCCGCCATGGGCACGTCAGGGTGACTCGGAGGCCATCCGTCACCGTCTCAACTCCGTGGCAGTTCGGGACCGCATCGCCGCCGACATCTCCCAACCGGGCGACTGGGAGAACCTCGCGTACGCTGCCGGGTCGTGGGACAACATCCTCGTGACGCGGACGGGAAGCGGTCGCCACCAGGGTGACACCATCGAGGATATCGCTACCGAGATGGGCAGCGAGCCAGTCGACGCGATGTGTGAGCTCCTGGTTTCGGAGGAACTGGACGTGACGATGGCCGACTTCGTGATGGCCGAAGCGGACATCGAGCGGTTCCTCGCGGACGACCGCGGCACGTTCTGTACGGACGGTATCTTCGGCGGGAAGCCTCATCCCCGGGCCATCGGGGCCTTCAGTCGCATCCTCGAACGGTACGTCCGGGAGCGGGACGTGCTCTCGCCGGAACTGATGGCATACAAGGCCGCAGGACATCCGGCAGATATCCTGGGCCTCAGGGACCGCGGGTACGTCCGCGAGGGGTACGTCGCGGACCTCGTGGCCTTCGACCTCGACTCGGTGTCGGCGAACGCGACCTACGAGGACCCGTTTCAGTTCTCCGACGGGATGGAGTACGTCCTCGTCGGCGGCGAAGTCGCTGTCCGGGACGGCGAACTGACCGGCGCTCGGAACGGCGCAGTGCTTCGCTCCTACGAGGAGTGGGGCGGTGCGACCCGTCCGGCACTCGACCGTGCTGCTGATGACTAGATGGCCGTCCTGTCGGCACCCGATTGATTGGCTTGCCTGCTAGCCACCGCTGTGGCAATCCGTGGCTGAAATACGACCGCTGAGGTCGGACTGTCTTACTCCGGCACGTCGGCGTCGACGGCGTCGACGAAACTGTTCATCTCCTGGAACAGGAATTCGTCGCTCTCACCCTCGAACTCGGAGCCGGCCCAGACGTCGAGTTCGCCGTTGACGATTTGCTCTTCCGTTTCCGCGACGGTGTCTTTGACTTCCTGTGGGACCTCCGGTCCCCACTCGTCGAGTGCAGGGAGGTTCGTCTCCATGCCGCCCCAGAAGGCATCGGCTTCCCAGGTTCCGTCCCTGACTGCGGAGATGGTCGGGTCGTACACCTCTTCCCAGTTCCACACCGGGGAGACGAGGTAGTTGTCGCCGCCGAACTCGCCCATCGGCGCGTTGTAGCCGGAGGCCCACACGTCCGCCTCGTTTGCGGCCCTGACCGGAGCAGGGGAGTCCTGCTCTTGCGAGATGACGTCACACCCTTCATCGATAAGCGAGTTGGCCGCCTGCTTTGAGGTCTGGGGGTCGAACCACGCGTTGACCCACCGGATTTTGAATGTCGCGTCCGGGTTCACCGATCGCGCGCCGAGCGCCATCGCGTTGATGGAGCGAATGACTTCGGGGATCGGGAAGGCGGCGACGTAGCCGATAGTGTTGTTCTCGGTCACCATTCCGGCTGCCTGACCGGCCAGATACCGGGGCTGGTAAATCCGGCCCATGTACCGTCCCATGTTCTCCCGGGTGCGATAGCCGGTCGCGTGTTCGAAGTACGTGTCGGGGTACTGTTCCGCAATGTTGAACATCGGGTCCTGGTAGCCAAACGTCGTCCCGAAGACGATGTCGGCGTCACCCTGCGCGTACTGCTCGAAAACGCGCTCCGAGTCTTCAGGCGCGACAGCCTCCGTGTACTCGGTTTCCAGCCAGTCGTATTTCTCGTCGACCGCCTTCCGCCCCTCGTCGTGTGCATGGGACCAGCCGAGGTCGCCGACCTCCGAGATGTACACCCAGGCAGCAGTCACCGAGTCTGACCCGGAGCCTTCGTCGCTACCGGTCGTAGTGCCATCAGTCGAATCACCGTCGTCGCTCCCGCTGTCGCCACCACTACAGCCGGCTAGCGCGGTTACCCCTGACGCCCCGATGGCACCCAGCATCTCCCGCCGCGATATCGTTCGGTTGGTATTCACCATTACTGAACTGAGTAGACGTAGCGAAAACTCCTACTTAAGAGATACCATCTTTGATCTTACAGCGAACAAATATATTTGCGTGAACGTGACCGAAAATCGTCTTCGTGGCTCGATACTACTACGACCGTGGTCACAGCCGTCTGAAAGGCCCCAGCAACTGCAGATGAGTACGTCAGCTGTGTGCCGGTGGCAGAATCAGTTCGGGACCTCCCCCTCGACAGTGTCGACGTAACTGCTCATCTGCTGGAAGAGGAACTCGTCGCTCTCGCCTTCGAACGCCGAGTCGGCCCAGACGTCTCGCTCGCCGTTGAGTATCGCCGACCGCGACTCCGAGACGGTGTCTTTCGCTTCTTGGGGCACGTCCGGTCCCCAGTCGTCCAGGCTACAGATGCCCGAGTCGATACCCTCCCAGTACGCGTCGGACTCCCAGGTGCCGTCCCTGACAGACTCGATAGTCGGGCCGTAGAACTCTTCCCAGTGCCAGATCGGGGACGTGAGGTAGTTTTCGCCGGCGATATCGCCCATGGGAGCGTCGTAGCCGGTCGCCCAGATACCCGCATCGGAGGCCGCACGGAGTGCAGCGGGGGAGTCCTGATGCTGGGCCATCACGTCGACGTCTTCGTCCAGCAGGGCGTTCGCCGCCTCGCTTTCGGTTGGCGGGTCGAACCAGGAGTTCGTCCATCTGACCTTCAGCGTCGCGCTGTCGTTGACTGACGCAGCCCCGAGCGCGTAGGCGTTGATGCCACGGATGACCTCGGGAATCGGGAATGCCGCCACGTATCCCAGCGTATCTGTCTCCGTGACGGTACCGGCGGCCTGTCCGGCGAGATATCGAGGCTGATAGATCCGGCCCATGTACCGGCCCATGTTCTCCATCGTCAGGTAGCCGGTGTTGTGTTCGAAGTACGTGTCGGGGTACTGCTCCGCCACGGCCGCCATCGGGTCCTGGTACTCGAACGTACAGCCGAAGATGATGTCGGCGTCACCCTGTGCGTACTGTTCGAACACCCGCTCGGAATCAGCGGGGGCGACAGCCTCGGTGTACTCCGTCTTCAGCCAGTCGTATTCTTCTGTAACCGCCTCCCGTCCCTCGTTGTGGGCCCAGGACCAGCCGAGGTCCCCGACCTCCGAGTTGTACACCCAGGCCGCCGTGACCGAATCCGTTCCGGACCCGCCGTCACTACCGGTTGTGGTCCCGTCAGCAGCCCCGCCATCGGCGGTGTCGGTGGCTGCTTCGCCATCGCCTCCGTCATCACCACCGCTACAACCGGCGAGTCCGGTGATTCCTGCTGCCCCAAGTGCTGTCAGTAGTTCCCGTCTCGATTTGGTGTGTTTCTTGTCAACCATTCACTATCCGGATTCCCATTGCAGAAACAATCACTTAAATTGTCCCGTTCGTGCAGCTTTTTCTACCCTATTATCAATATATGTGCCACAAAACCAAATCTATCATACGTATATGGTGATTATCTGCAGCATATGTCTATCCTACTGGCTGTCACGACAGACTGGATGGACGTCGACAACGGACGCTAACACATAACAACTGATACTTGGCAAATGTCCGGCATTTCCCGTTCTGGACGGCGAATATGGCTACCTTTGGAAACAATTATGCCACTACATTGTTGATACCCGGCCAAGATCAGAGAGCATGTCCGAACACACCACGCTCAGGATGGAGGGGATTCTGAAGGAGTTCCCTGGGGTCGTCGCCAACGACCACGTCAACCTCTCCGTCGAGCGCGGGGAAATCCACGGCCTCCTCGGTGAAAACGGCGCGGGAAAAAGCACGCTGATGAAGATTCTGTACGGGCTCTACTCTCAGGACCACGGCGATATCTATCTCGACGGCGAGCGGCTCGACCTGGAGTCGCCACAGGACGCTATCGACGCCGGGATCGGGATGGTCCACCAGCACTTCATGCTGATACCACGCCTGACCGTCGCCGAGAACGTCGTGCTCGGTGAACGTGAACCGGCCACAGCGTTTCGCAGCGATGCCGAGGACAGCTGGCTCCCGGCGGCGGTCCGGAACAACAGTCTCGTCCAGTCGCTCGCCGGCCAGTTCTCGCTCGGTCTCGACGTCCCCGAGCAGCGGATTCAGGACCTGGCGGATCAGTACGGGTTCGACATCGACGTGAGCGCAAAGATCTGGGAACTCGATGTCGGCCAGCAACAGCGCGTCGAGATACTCAAGGCGCTGTACCGGGATGTCGACCTCCTGATTCTCGATGAACCCACAGCAGTCCTTACGCCGACCGAGGCCGAGCGGCTCTTCGACTCGCTCGAACGGCTGACTGACGAGGGACTCTCGATAATCTTCATTACGCACAAGCTCACCGAGGTCGACGCCATCGTCGACCGCGTAACGGTTCTCCGGGAGGGAGAAAACGTCGGCACCGCCGAGGTGTCGTCAGTCTCCCGGGCAGACCTCGCGGAGATGATGGTCGGCCGCGAAGTGCTGTTCGAAATCGACAGGGACGCTGTCGACCTCGGTGAGCCGGTTCTGCGCGCACGCGGGGTTGAGGCCACCGATAACCGAGATATCGAAGCTCTCTCCGGTATCGACCTGACGGTTCGGCAGGGCGAAATCGTCGGTATTGCGGGCGTAAGCGGTAACGGCCAGAAGGAACTGGCCGAGGTCCTGGCCGGCATCCGTGACGTGACAGCCGGCGAGTTAGTGGTCAACGGCGAGGACATCACTGGCGCGAAACCGAAGACGTTCGTCGACAGCGGCGTCTCGTTCGTCCCCGAGGACCGACTCCAGTACGGCTGTGCCGAGGACCTCTCGGTGATGCACAACGCCACGATGAAAGACTTCAGGGACGGCCGGTTCGGCGACCGGCCGTTTTTGGACTACGGGGAACTCCGGAAGTACGCCGAGACGCTGGTCGAGGAGTTCGATGTCCGCGGTGTCAGCGACGTCACCGAGACCAACGCCGGCGACCTCTCCGGTGGGAACCTCCAGAAGCTCATCCTGGCCAGGGAAATCTACCGCGACCCCGATCTGCTCATCGCGAACCAACCGACCCGTGGCGTCGACGTCGGGGCAATCGAGTTCATCAGGGAGACACTGCTCGAACAGCGCAAGGCGGGCACGGGTATTATCCTGCTCTCTGAAGACCTGGACGAGATTTTCGACTTGAGCGACAGAATTCTCGTCGTGTACGAGGGCGAGTTCGTCTACGAAACGACACCGGCCGAGGCCGACCGGGAACGGATCGGTCTGGAGATGACCGGCGGAGGTGGGGACGACGCCAGTGAGACGGCTTCGTCGCCGCCTCAGTCCGTGGCCACACAGGAGAGTGAGAGCTGATGAATGTCGCAGTCAACGTCGACGCACGCGAGGAGATTCCCGCCTGGCTTGCCTACGGGACGCCCGTGTTCACCGTACTGGCCGCGCTGGCGGTGAGCGCCGTCGCGCTGGTCGTCCTCGATGTAAATCCCGTCGCGGCGTACGCGACGATGTTCGTCGACACGCTCTTTACCGAGTTCGGCCTCACCGAGACGCTGACGAAAGCGGTGCCGCTGATTCTCACGGGACTGGCGGTGTATCTCCCGCTGAAAGCGGGACTGTTCAACATCGGTGCCGAGGGACAGCTCGTCGCCGGTGCACTCGCCGGGACCTGGATCGGGCTGAACGTCTCGCTTCCGGGGCTCGCACTGGTCCCGCTGATGTTCGTCGCCGCAGCCGTGGCCGGCGGTATCTGGGCGGGCATCCCGGCGTACCTGCGTGCGAAGTGGGACGTCAACGAGATCATCACCTCGCTACTGCTGACGTTCGTCGCCCTCGAAATCCAGAGCTACTTGCTCCGGGGACCGATGCAGGGCGGGACCGGGAACTTCCCGCAGTCCGAGCGGTTCTCCGAGGCCGCGACGATTCCGGAACTGGTCAGCGGGGTCCACGCCGGCTTACTGGTCGCCGTCTGTATGGTCGTGGTGACCTACGTCCTGATGACGCGAACGCGACTCGGGTTCGAAATCACGTTCGTCGGCTCGAACGATGCGGCCGCACAGCAGGCGGGGATGAGCAAGTTCTACGTCTACCTCCTGGTGTTCGTCGTTGGCGGTGCGTTCGCGGCCATGGGCGGCATCAGTGAAATCGCCGGCGCACAGGGGCGATACCGCGCCGGGTTCGAACCCGGATACGGCTTCACCGCCATTCCGATCGCGTTGCTCGGCCGCAACAGCGCGCTCAAAGTGCTGCTCGCGGGGCTCTTCTTCGCCGTGCTGTTCGTCGGCGGGTCGAGCATGGAAGTGGCCTTTGGCGTGCCCGCGGCGCTGGTCGAGATCATCCAGGCGCTGGTAATCCTCTTCCTGATCACTGCGGAGTTCTTCAAGAGCTACCGTGTCGGTATCGACGTAAAACGCGGGCCAGCGGAGACGCCGGCCCAGCCACAGCGGGGTGACGACTGATGGTGAGCTTCATCGCCGGGCTGCTCGATGCCACCGTTCAGGCGGCGACCGTGCTCCTGCTGGCCGGGATGGGGGAACTCCTCAGCGAGCGGGCGGGCGTCCTCAACCTCGGCGTCGAGGGCATGATGCTCGTCGGCGCGCTCGGCGGGTTCATCACTACCGTCGTGACGGGGAGCCACTGGCTCGGATTCGGCGTCGGCATCCTCCTCGGGATGGTGCTTGCGCTGGTCCACGCGTTCCTCTGTATCACGCTGAAGTCGAACCAGGTCATCAGCGGCGTCATGCTGACGCTGCTGGGGGGCGGTCTGACGACGTTCTTCGGCTCTGGCTGGGTCGAGGAATCAATCGACGGCTTCCCACAAATGACGCTCCCGCTCGTCGGACAGTACCTCGTCGATATCCCGGTCATCGGTGAGGCCTTTTTCCGGAGCACGGCGACTGACTACCTCGCACTCGGCCTGCTGGTCGTGGTTTGGTACTTCCTGCACCATTCGAATCTCGGGCTGGAAATGATAGCCGTCGGCGAAGACCCCGAGATGGCGGACACGATGGGCGTGTCCGTGTTCAGACTGCGGTATCTCGCGGTACTCATCGGCGGCGGGTTCGCCGGCGCGGCTGGGGCACACCTCTCGCTGGCGTTCTCACAGCTCTGGGTGCCCGGCATGACCGCGGGCCGGGGCTGGATCGCCGTCGCGCTGGTTATCTTCGCACAGTGGCGGCCCCGCCGGATGCTCGTGGGAGCGTATCTGTTCGGCCTGCTCGACGCGCTCCGCATTCGCTCGCAGTCCATCTCGCTGACGGTGGGTCCTGACGCGCCGCTCGCCGGGGTCATCAACCCCGTCGTCGAGTTCCTCATGAACCCACAGATCATGGGGACGTACCCGTATCTGGCGACGATTCTCGTACTGGCGTACGCCGTCATCCGGACCAAGAGCGACCAGCTCGCGGTTCCCTCGGCGCTGTTGCAGTCCTACAGCCGCGAGACGGATTAACGGATAGTCGGGTACGGGCCGAAACGAGCGGCCACACCTGCCACAGACCGTGTGTGTTGCCAAATCTATTTATCGGCATTCGAAGAATTCAGGATGTCTCATGAGCGCCAATCAGGTCTTCGAGAGAGGCGACCGTGTCGGGATCTACTTGCAGGACAAACACTCGCTGGAAGAGAACGTGGAACTCGTGCAGTACGCGGAGGAACAGGGGATCGACGAGATCTGGCAGGCCGAATCGCGGCTGGCACGCGACGCCGTGTCCCCGCTCGGCGCGTACGCCGCGGTCACCGACGATATCAAACTCGGGACGGGTGTCATCAACAACTGGACGCGCAACGCGGCGCTGATCGCGCAGTCGATGAGCACGCTCGAAGAACTCGCCGGTCCGGACCGGATCATGTGTGGCATCGGGGCGTGGTGGGACCCGCTGGCCGAGAAAGTCGGCATCGACCGCAGCGGCGCACTGCGGGCGATGCGGGAGTGCGTCGAGGTGACACAGGACCTGCTGGACATGGAGAACGTCACCTACGACGGGGAGTTCGTCCAGATGCGGGACGTGGAACTGGACGTGGTCCACGGCGACGACGGGCCGCGGACCGTCCCGGTCTACGTCGGCGGAACCGGGTTCAAAATGCTGGAACTCACCGGCCACTTCGCCGACGGCGCGCTGCTGAACTACCTCGTCAGCCCGGAGTACAACGAGAAGGCCCTCGACGCACTGAAGACCGGGGCGGAACGTGGCGACCGTTCGCTCGACGACATCGACCGGCCCCAGTTAGTCGTCTGTTCGATGGACCATGACCAGGAGAAGGCCCTGGACAACGCCCGCGAACTCATCACGCAGTACCTCGGGCAACAGCCTCATATCATGAAGGCCAGCGGCGTCAGTCAGGACCTCATCGACGAGGTGGGCGAGACAATCGGTGGGTGGCCGGCCGACAAGGACGACATCGAGGAGGGGATGCACCTCATTCCGGACGACGTGGTGCACAAACTCACCGCCAGCGGCACGCCCGAACAGTGCCGAGAAAAAGTCCGGGAGTACGCGGAAACTGGCTGCCAGTGCCCGATTCTCTATCCGCTTGGCGAGGACCGGCGGTTGATGATCGACGAGTTCGCGGACGGCTACCTGTAGGTCGCTGGCCGCCGACTCGATAGGTGACGATATCCCTTTTCGGCCTGCTCAATCGTCGGCCGCGGCTTCCTCGGCCGTGCCGTACAGGCCTTCGACTTCCGCGATGTCGGGGTCGATTCGGTCGACCCCGCCGGTTGCCTTCTCGGCGCTTTTCGTGTCCTTCAGGCCGAAGCCGGTAGATACCACGACGACGGTTTCGTCCTGCTCGATGATCCCACGGTCGAGCGCGGTCTGGACGCCGGCGATAGGTGCCGCGCCAGCCGGTTCGGAGTAGATTCCCTCGGTGCTGCCAAGCAGTTTCTCTGCCGCCAGAATCTCGTCGTCGGAGACCAGCACGCTCGTTCCGCCGCTCTGTTCCAGCGCGCGGCAGGCCTTGAGCGTGTTCCGCGGCCGCCCGACCGCGATTGAGTCGGCCAGCGTTTCGGCGATATCGTCGATATCGTCGTGGTCGTGGAAGGCGTCGTGGATGGCCGACGCACCGTCGGCCTGGACGCCCAGCATCTGGGGGTGGTCGTCGACGTAGCCGAGGTCGTAGAACTCCTTGAACCCCTTCCAGGCCCCGGCGATCGTACAGCCGTCGCCCATCGAGAACACGACCCAGTCCGGGACGTGTCCGCGAGCAATCGACTGGTCGGCGAGTTCGTGACCAACCGTCCGCTTGCCCTCGACCTGGAACGGATTGATGGCCGCGTTGCGGTTGTACCAGCCGTACTTCTCGGTGACTTCGACGCTGAGGTCGTAGGCTTCGTCGTAGCTGCCGTTGACAGCGAGGACGTCCGCACCGTAGACGAGCGGCTGTGCGAGCTTGCCTGTCGGAGCGTCACCGGGGACGAAGATTCGACAGTCCATCCCCCCGCGGGCGGCATAGCCCGACAGCGACGCGGCGGCGTTCCCGGTCGAGGCGCAGGTGATGATGTCTCGACCGGCGTGTTTGGCCTTCGTGACAGCGATAGCGCTGGCGCGGTCCTTGAAACACCCCGTCGGGTTCCGTCCGTCGTCTTTGACAAGCGTTTCGACCCCCAGGGCATCGCTGAGGTTCGGTGCGTCGAAGAGGTCGGTCCCGCCCTCGTTGAGCGTCACGACATCGGCGTCCGCTGCGACTGGCAGAAACGCCTCGTACTTCCACTGGCTCGATATCGGCCCGCCGAGGTCGCCATCGAACGCGTCGTCGATAGCATCGTAGTCGTATGTCACTTCGAGAATTCCCTTTACGCCCTCGTGTTCGGGACAGGTGTAGATGATCTGGTTCGGGTCGTACTCCACCCCGCAGAGTGTACACTCGAGGGTTGTGACTTGCGTCATGCCCATACTACTCCCTGAGTACAACTGGGTATAAAACCGTACTGCGGCTTTAGCTCGATTGTGAGGTGAACCTCCTCTGTCGTGGCTGACACATGTTCACACACGGCCAGCACACGCCACACATCCATTTGTGAACCATATATCAGGTCAATGGAGACCAAAACCGCTACAGCGGGCGGTCCAAGAACTGGCCACGGCCCGCCGTTGACTGGACTTCGTGGTCCTTCGCGACGACCTCACCGCCGGCGACGACCGTATCTACGCGCGCGCTCCACTGCTGTCCCTCGTACGGCGTCCAGCCACCGACGAACGTGAGGCCGTCGGCGGTGACCTCGTACTCCTCGGTCCGGACGAGCATCACGTCCGCGTCCGTTCCGACTTGCAGTGAGCCTTTCTTGGGATAGATGCCAGCGTTCTGGGCCGGTGCCGCACACACGAGTTCACGTAGTCGCGGCCACGAAATCCGATCCTCGTGGACGCCCTCGCTGACGAGGAACTCGACCATCGTCTCGACGCCCGGGAGGCCGGCGTATGGCTCCCAGATGTCATCCCAGCCGACATCCCGAGTTTCGCGGTACGTCGGGAAGTGGTCCGTGCCGATGAGGTCGATCGTCCCGTCCTGAACCGCATCCCAGAGCCGCTCCCGCTCGGCGTCGGATTTGAGGCTAGGGTTGACTTTCAGGAACGGCCCGTGTTCAGCAACGTCTCCCTTCGAGAAGGCGAGATACTGCGGACAGGTTTCGAGCGTGACCGGAACGTTCGCTCGCGATTTGAAGCGGTCGCCCTCCCGCGCGCCGCTCCCGCTGGAGATGTGGACGACGTGCAGTGGACAATCGGCGTACTCCGCGAAGTAGCCCGCCCGAGAAATCGCGTCTAGCTCGGCTTCGAGCGGCCGTGAGTCCATGTACACCTCGGGCTCGTCGCCGTCGATAGCCGACCGCGCGTCGTCGAGCAGTCCCTGCGTCTCACAGTGGACGCGAACTGTTCCCCCGGCATCGCCGACGCGCCGCATGAGCCGGGCGATGGACGCGTCGCTCGCCAGATACGGGTCGGCGGTGAACGTCTTGAAATCCGCCGTTCCGGCGTCCACGATGCCGGCCACGTCGATATCGGGGTCCTGAACATTGCCCGCGACAAGGCCGAAATCGACGTGTGCGAGCGCCGAGCACGCCGCTGCTTTCTCCTGCATTGCTTCGGGAGTCGTGACGGGTGTCTGCGTCGGCAACTCGATGACCGTCGTCACTCCGCCGGCGACCGCACTCGCAGTCTGAGACGCGAAGTCGATTCCATCCGGAAACAGTTCGTCGTCGTGCATGTGGGTGTGCACGTCGATAGCGCCCGGGAGCGCGACCATGCCGTCCGCGTCGATGACGGTATCCGGGTCACTGGGAGTCGGGACCGACGACGCCGGACCAGCGGCGTCTATCGTTCCGTCGGAAATCGCAATCTCACCGTGCTGGATGCCCGACGCCGTCACCACCTGTGCGTCTTTGATGTGAATATCTGTCATGCCAGTACGGGCAAGGGCGAACGACGAAAACAGTTAGTGTGTGAGACGCCACATCCGGCCCACACACGGCTTGTGAGAGAATGGCCGCTAAGGCCGTTCTGGGGCGGAGTAGCTTTTAGTCGGTTGCCGGTATCGCCCAACCTGTGATACTGAACGCAGGGACGCTCATCACGATGGACGGTGGGCGCACGGTCCGGTCGGAGGTACACGTCGTTGTCGAGGACGGTGAGATCGTCGCTATCGAGGACGGCTACGCGTCCGGTGCTGACGTGATCGACGCCACTGACGAGGTCGTCATCCCGGGACTGGTGAACTGCCACACTCACATGTACGCGCTCCCGATTCGCGGTGCGCCGCTCGCTGCCTCACCAGAGAGTTTCTACGAAGCGCTCGTCGATATCTGGTGGAACGTCGACGAGGCGTTTACCGAGCGTGACGCTCGCCTGTCCGCACTGGGGTCCTGTGCCGAGATGCTTCAGAGCGGCGTCACAACCTTCTGTGACAACTACTCCGGGCCGAACACACTGCCGGGCGGCCTCGACGCCGTCGCAGCGGGCGTCGCACAGACGCCGATCCGCGGGATGATCGCCTTCGAGACGACGGCCCGAAACTCCGAGTCCCAGGCCAGAGACGGCATCGCGGAGAATCAGCGATTCATCGACGAAACCGAGGAGCGGTACGACACCGTCTCCGGTCACTACTGCCTCCACACGCTGTTTACCAACACCGAGGACATCGTCGAGGAGTGTGTCGACCGGGCTACCGACCACGACCGCCCGATCCAGATACACCTCGAAGAGGGGCTGGTCGACGTTCACGAATCCATCGCCGACTACGGGAAACGACCGGTGCCAGCGCTCGAAGACATGGGCTTTTTCGACGCCGAAGTCATCGCCGCCCACTGCGTCCATTCCACCGAGTCCGAAATCGAAATCCTCGCCGAAAACGACGTCAACGTCGCACACAACCCATATTCCAACATCAACAACGCCGTCGGTATCGCTGACGTCGAAACGATGCAAGCCAACGAGATGACAATCGGACTCGGTGACGACGGGTGGGACCCGGATATGTTCGAGACCATGCGTTCGGCCGTCGGTATCCACAAACTCAAGCAGCGCAACCCGAGCGGCTTCGACATGGCGACTGCCCTCGAATGGGCGACAATCGGCAGCGCGGCAGTGCTGGGGATGGACGACGCTGTCGGTAGTATCGAGGTCGGCAAGCGTGGTGATTTCGTGACACTTGACCTGGGGCCGAACCCGGTGTTAGACGGGAGTGCACCCTACTACGTCGTCAGCGCTGCAAGCCGTGCGGACGTTACCCGGACGATTATCGATGGGGAGACTGTGTACGACCAGCAATCCGGCGTCACTGGAGTCGATGATTCGGACATGACCGCCGTCGGCGATGCGAGTGCAGAACTCTGGGAACGGTTGTAGGAGTTACCGGCTGTGAATGACACCTGTTCGACTGCCGCAAATATATACACTCTAAGGGTATATATCCACTTCTTCTGCGAATTGCGGAGAGCCACCTTTTCGGGCACGAAAGAATAACACTCTCAGGGTGTAAAAAACGGACGATATCTCGATTTCACCGTAGATGTGCACATTCTGTACACACGGTATTTTGACTGTAGCATCGTTGATGGGCCGAATCTGTCTATTTCGTGTGCCATCGCAATTTTTTCCGGTTCCCGTATGTAATAGTGGGTCTGTGAGCGTGAATGTCACATGGTAGTTAGTGACGCCTTTGAGACTTTCACGCAGGTACTCGAATGCCTAGATTCGTCTGATACTGAGGTCAAATCGGTCTCAGTCAGGGGCCAGACGACAGCGGATAACGACGAAATCAGTGCTGACCTGACACTCGCGACGCCGGTATTCGGTGGTGTTTCGATACACGACGACGTATCTGTCGAGGCTGAGGGCTTCGATTTGACCGATAAGCGGGTTGAGATTGACGTGACGGTTACCGTCCCTGTCGGAACTGACATACCAGTACCATCAGACGATCAAGGGGGCACGTCCAATGAACTGGCAGAGACCCTCTCGCAGTCGGATTCCGTGCCAGCATACAAGGACCCCGAGGCACTTCAGGCGGCTTACGAGGCCTGCGATACGTTCCCGGAGATGACCGAAGCGCTTGACGCCGACGTGACTTCCGAAACTGTGCGCCGATATATGGTGGAGTATGATATCCACGACCCGACCGACACGACGCCACAGGCAGGCGGACTCAGCCTTGCGGACATGCAGACAGATTCGGATACCGACACCGACGCCAGCTCCCCGGTCGAGTCGGACCCTTCTGAGGACAGGGTGGCCGACAACAGCCAACCCGAAGAACCGGACGGACTGGGGGCCAGATCTGTCGCCGACCTGCTCGCTGAGGCGGACTCACAGGACAGCGACGACAATCTCGTCGCGGATGGAATCGGTATCTCTCAGGACGTGACTGTGGCCGACCTCGCACAGACTGTTACCCAGTCCACCTCACTGGACGAGGTGACCCAGCGTCTCGATTTGAGCCAGACACACGCCCGGAGATTATTGTCGGAACTGGACCTCCTCGACCTCGTCACCCATCGGCTGGCAGCTACCCAGATACGTGTCTCGAACGCCGAAATCAAGCGGCGTATCACTGCTGCCAGTCGGTAACTGATCTCTACGTGGTGGTTGTGCGCGAAGATTAACCTTCATTATAAAAGGAAAATGTTTTTGTAGCCCGGTTTGAATGTGTGATAAATGGCAACTATACGCGTACGAGATTGGACGAAAGAACAGATAGAGAAGATACGTGATACGGAGTCTCACTCCTCGCACGATTCGGTTATCAAGTCGCTGCTGAAAGACCGAAAGCTGGCCAAATACGCGGACGATGCCGCAGAGGCCGTTCCGGAGTCGGAGTCCGACTCCCTGACGAACGATCCCGACACCGCGTTTGATGACCTGACTGTGCTCGGCGAGTTGTCCGGTGCAGACAACGGGGTGTTGTTTCTCTGGTGTCCCAGTTGCGGGAACGAACTGGCGCACTTGACTGCGGATAACCCACTCGGCCTGTCCGTGTTCGAGATCGAATGCCAGCGCTGTCTCACCCATCTCGACCGACACGCCATCGTTGCCATCGAAATCGGCTATCCCATCGAGCAGAAGCTGGTCGAGGACTGTCTGCAAGACGATCTCAAGGACTGCGTCGTCGACTACTGGGACCGGACACTCGACTCGGCCGCCGTGGGAGCGCTCGACGACGATCTCGACCCGGCGCACCTCGTCTGGCAGTTCGACCAGTATCTCCGGCAGTTCTCGTGGGAGTGGCCTGTGGATGTCCCTGTTGTCGGTTTTGCCACGGGAGAGACCTATCGTAACACCACCACCGACGAGTACCTCGAAGTTATCGAACCAGTCTCGGAGAACCGGAACGCGATGGACTCGTTCAAGATACGGCGGTACGCCGGCGACCCGGATACCCACGACGGTGAGACGGAAATTCTCGACAGCACTGCTGTCGTCGATCACATCGTTAATCGGCGACTACTGCTCGAAGCACGCACCGACTCGGCGTCACTGCCCGAGTCGACCGAACCGACAACGTGACCAGTTGGCTCAGCCTGTCTGGACCTCTTCTCTCTAATCCTCTATTCTTACTGGACTGAGTAACTCCGGATCTGCCTGTAATAGAGGTGCTGCTGTCAAATCGGATAACGCAGACTTCAGATGGCTTTTTATAGGACACTTTTAATATTGAAAAGTCGAAATACGGATACACAATACCGACATTTTGACCTATTCTGGAAACAGATGCTGTGTATTAGTTTGTCTCGGCCGTCGGACGGGAACACCGTAGACAGACGACACTCTCTGCGACCCAGTTCACATCTGTCGAGCCACAGTGCGGGCAGCGGTGGTGGTCAGTGTCGTACTCTGTCGTCCCGCGAGGGGCGGCAAGGAATCCGTCGGTAATCACTTGCTGGACGAGGCTGGGGAACCGTTGCCGTTTGACGACGGCCCGCTGTGCGAGGAACCTGCCGGGCTCGTCCGGGTCCGTGCCGTGGAGGTCTTCCCAGGGAAGAGCGATTTCGCCGTTGGCAGGGCCACGAGCGACTTGCTGGATGAGGGTCGCAGCGGCCTCGAACAGCGGCGTCGTCCCCCACGCTTGCGGGTTGTCGACAGCACTGCCAGCGTCCTTGTAGGCCGATTCAGCTTCGCGGTACGCCGCCTCGACATCGTCGAGTCCTGCGACTGTTCGGAAGTCTCCGACGAACTCCTTGAGGCAGGCGTGCTGAACGGGGTGTTCGAGCCCGTTGGTCAATTCCTTGACCACGGCGACTCCCTCAACGCCGCGGCGGGTGGCGCGCGTGTCCGCTCCGGCGACGCGGTAGCAGACCGCGCTCGTCGCGAGGTACTGGAGACCGTCACCGACCCATCCCTTCTCGTCGGCACTGAACGGCTCGATGCCTTCCCGCGGGTCCGAAAGAACACGCCACCCGGCCCGCGTGTACTCGTCACCAGCGCGACGGTAATCCCGGTCAGCGATGGCGGCGACTGCTGCCGCTCGGTGTCCCGCGTCCTGTGTGCGCATAGCGTCACTACGGCGTACGGCCTCACAGGCTTTCGCACCCAACAAATCGGTATCACATCGCTGGCTGGCTGACTGGTCCGCTGTTCGTCTGGATGCTTCTCACCAGCGAAGGGCTCGTGGGCGGGCAGTCGATACTGGCAACAGTGGTCGCCGCTGCTGTCCTCTATATCCTGATGGTCGGCTTCTTCGTTTTCGTCGTGCTCCCGCGGTCCCGACTGCCGTCGGCTCGAATAGCGGCTATCCGACGCGACTGGGCGATTTCGGCGGCCGCGTACCTAGTCGTTCTCGTGCCACTCGTCGCACTCGGGTCTCGGCTCGTCTGACCCGACTCGAACTACGACCTCGATCGACTGTACGGTAAACAGGGCTGTTCACCGCTCACCCGATATGCTCACTCGGCGAGCGACAGTTCCCCGTCTGGCCCCACCTCACCGACTTCGCCGGTGTGATACCAGTCGTCCCGGAGCGTCTGTGCGCCAGTCTGGTCGCCGTCGAGGAACCCACCGAGGACAGTCGGGCCACGGACCAGTATCTCCCTGCTTTCCGAGACAGCGATTTCCACGCCCGGCATTGGGTCGCCGATTGACTCCTCAACGAAGGACGCAGCCGGATTCAGCGCGCCGACACCGGTTGTTCCGACGGAGCCGTATAGTTCGCATATCGGAACGCCCAGCCCCCGGAAGAAGTACAGCAGATGATCGTCCAGCCGGCCTGTCCCGGAGAGGGCGTAGGTGAGGTTTGATAACCCTGTCTCTCGTCGCAACGGCTTGTAGACGAGTCGCTTGGCGGCCCTGTACTTCAGCGGTGTTCCCCGCCCCTCGACGATACCCTGCCCGTAGGATGCCACTCGACCGCCGACCTTCCGCTTCATCCAGCCCATGTCGCCGAGACGGTCCTGTATCGTCCCGTAGAGCTGCTGGTACATCTTCGGGACCCCGACGAGCACGTCGGGCTTGACGGCCGCGAGCTGTTCCACGAACTCCTCGGCCTCAAGGTAGGCGACGGCGCTCCCGGTCGCCCAGAGGTAGTACGTCGCGACACGTTGATAGATGTGTGCCAGCGGGAGCGAACACGTCCCGGTCGCGCCGGGGCCGGTGGGAAGCCCCTCCCGGAGACTCTCTGCTGCCGCCAGTAGATTCCGGTGTGTCAGCGCGCAGCCGGCCTTCTCCGCAGGGGCTGCCACGTCGAACGCGACTGTCGCAACCTCGTCACCGTCAGTCTGCAGGCCGGGGAGCACTCTCGCCTCAGCAGTCGGTAGCGCCTCGAAGTCGAGCACGGTTTCGACGGCCATCGAGAGATCCCCGGCCTCGTCTCCCGCTGCCACGAGTCCGGTCGCGCCGGTCCGCTCGATGATCTGGGCTGCTCGGTCGTTGCTCGCAGACGGGTAGAGTGCGACCGGGACGAGTCCGGCGAAATGACAGGCCAGGTCGAGCACGGACCACTCGTACTGGGACTGGGCTCTGATGGCCAGTCGATCCCCGGGACGCAGTTCCGTCGAGAGGAGCCCGCCCGCGACCGCCTTCGCCCGCTCGGCCATCTCCTCGAAACTCCGCTCGACGAACTCGCCGTCATCCCGGACGAGCGCCGCGGTCCGGTCCCCGTGGTCCGAAACGATGTCTTCGAACCAGGCCGCGACCGACCCCTCCGGAACCGAAAGCGAGCCACCGTCGTAGACGTCGCTGTCGAGGCGCACGCCGGCGTCTTCGGGCTGCCGGTCAACTGGCACGGGGTCCTCCGACGCTGTTCGGTCCTGATACAACTGTCCGGGTTCGTACTCGTAGTCGTCGCTGACTTCGCTCTGGAAGTAGTCAGCGTAGTTCTGGTCCTCGTCGCCGGCGGCGATATGCGCATCGAGCCAGTCCCGGGCGACTGTCAGGACCTCCATCGTGACGTACTCCCCGTTCTCGTGTTTCTCGCGGAGCTCTTGTACTTTTCCAGCGAACTCCTCGTGCATTTCGCGGTGATTGTAGAAACAGTCGCTGCAGTCCATGGCGTAGCCACAGTTCTGCATGAACTCCTCTTCGTCACCGAAATGGTACTCCGTGTAGCGTTCGAGTTCCCGGAGGATGTCACCGACTTCCTCCTCGGAGTGGCCCTCGTTCATCGCCGTATGGAGGTCGTTCAGCAGCCCGAACAGGCGCTTGTGCTGCTCATCGAACCGTTCGATATTTGTGCTGTACCGTTCTTCGTCCCACTCGGCAAACTCCCCCGTCGAGTCTGTGCCCATACCTGTTCTGTTACCCATTATTTGAAAAGTAACTCTCACGTTCCCATCGAGTGAAAATGCGGTCTGCATCCCAAGTAGTTTCCAGTTAACATCGCAGTCGGGATGCGAGAATTACGTGACGAAACGGTTGTCGACGTCCTCACTGACAACGGAATCGGCGTGCTGGCACTGTCCAGCCCGATGGAGGCGGCTCCGTATCCGGTCCCGGTCGCCTTCGGGTACGACCCGGCGACCGATAGCCTGGCGTTTCACCTTTCAGAGAGCGACGAGAGCCAGAAACACCGCTATCTGACGGCTGACGCCACCGTCGGGTTCACCGTGTACGAAGAGACAGAACCCAAATCCGTGTGGCGAAGCGTCGTGGTTACGGGTGAGCTGGTAGAGGCGACATATGACGAGGTAGAGCCAGCCCTCGCCTCGCTGGCCAGCAACACACAGTTCGCCCCGAATCCAGTCAGCTGGGACGACACATCGACGACGACGCCGTACGAACTCCGAATCGACGACTGGTACGGACGAGAATTCCGAGTCGGGTGAAACTGGTGTCGCGACCCACGGACACCACCGGTTACAGACCTCCCTCTCAGCGCTGTATTCACTGCTGTTCGGCCCGCTTCGTGTTCTCAGCCTGTGGGAACTAACGCACGTAATTATGGCTTGAACCCCGTAGATACAAACAGAGGTGTACCAGATGCTACCGCCAACAACTGCGCTACTCCAGCACGGACCGATGGGACCCCACGGTGGGGCGACGGGCATGGGCATGGCCTCAGGCGGCTGGTGGCTGCTGCTCGCAGCGTTCATCATCGCTGTTGTGGCGATCGGTGTCCTGCTGTACGTGCAGTTACAGCGCGAGGCGACCGCTGAACCGGATTCACTCGAGACCCTCAAACAGCAGTACGCGTCGGGCGAGATCGACGAGGCGGAGCTTGAAACACGGGCCGACCGGTTGCTCCAGCACGAGTCATAGGCCACGACACTGGCAGTTTCATCATCTGTCCGTCTGGTGGGACACTCATCCGTGACTTATGACTCCCTGACTGCGTCCGCGGCCCGCCTGACACACTTCGTGGTACATTTATTCCGCAACGGTGTACGGTGGGTATGGACCCGGACGACGTTCGCGACGACTGGGCCTCCCGCTCCGGGAAGTTCTCGCCGGCGTACTACGCTGAACTCGGACCGAACGAAGTGAGTGAGACGCTGGTCAACGTGCTCGACCACTACGTCCACGATGACGCCCGGATCATCGAACTGGGGTGTGGCTCGGGCCGCCATCTGGCACACCTCCAGACCAACGGGTACGGGAACCTCACTGGTATCGACATCAACGACGAATCCTTCGACGTGATGGCCGAACACTACCCTCGGCTCGCGGATTCGGGGACATTCCACACCGGAGCGCTTGAGGACATCGTTACCGAGTTCGAGGATGACGCCTTCGATGTCGTCTACTCGGTCGAGACGCTCCAGCACATTCACCCCGACGACGCGTGGGTGTTCGAGGAGATCGCTCGCATCGCAGGGGACCTCCTCGTAATCGCCGAAAACGAGGGCAACAGTCCCCAACGTGGACGCGAAGACACTGACGTGAGCTACGTCGACGACGACTTCCCGCTGTATCACCGCAACTGGAAGCAAGTATTTTCAGAACTAGGGTTCGCACAACTCATTCGGGAACCGACGTCTCGGGACACCATTCGCGTGTTCCGTGCGCCGTAGCCCGCACCGCTATGTATCACTTTTCGCCGGTTCTGTCGTCGGATCGCCACCCACCGGTAACTTCAGGATCGATAACCGGGCAGCAACTATTTGTGTCACGGTATCATGCGTCAAGTTGGATCGCTATGCAACTGTGCCAAAACTGTCAGGCGGCTATCGACGAGTACCTCTTGGACAAACAACTCGAACCCCTGCGAGACCTCACAGTCGACGACTTCAATCTCTGTGCGGACTGCGTGACCGTCGTTGCGGACGCCTGTGTGGAGTGTGACGGCGCGGTGTACGTCCCCCGGTCCGAAACCGCTGTCCCCGACTGCTGTCCGGCGTGCCGGTCCGAGCACATCGACGAAACCGGGACTGACCCGGGCTGGCACTTCGACACGATGTCGACCTGACCTGGGTCATCAGCCGGGCTGCCGATGTGGGCATCAGCCTTTTTTGACACACCTGACCGCGAACTGAGGACACGGTCGCACCTGAATACGACTTCTGTGTTCCGTACCCGAGTAGAACAATACGTCTCGGTACAAGTGACCGCAATTGTACTGTGGACACGCACTATCTGCCATAATTTCTGAACGTCGGATTCGCCGACAGAAGCCGTGTGTGTGCGTCACAGTGGCGATAGAAGCTTCATACTCCTCCAGCACATACGGTAGGTCTCTACTGGAATGACACGCTCGACACGACATATTGGCTTGCTGTTTGCTGCGCTCGCACTCATCTGGGGACTTTCCTTTGTGGCGATCAAGACTGGTCTCGAAGGCGTTCCGCCGGTGCTGCTGGCAGCTGTCCGACACGACATCGCTGCAGTTGTACTGCTCGGTTATGCTCTCTGGCGCGGCCGGTCACTGCGCCCACAGACCCGCGATGACTGGTCACTGATTCTCATCGGCGGCACCGTCCTCATCGGCGCACACTTCGCGCTCCTGTTTCTCGGACAGCAGTACGTCCCGAGTTCCTTCGGCGCGATCCTGCTTAGTCTCACGCCGGTTGTGACGCCAGCGTTCGCATCGACGCTGATACCGAGCTACAGGGCCCGTCCGCACGAACTCATCGGTACCGTCTGTGGATTCATCGGCGTGGTTATCATCGCAAATCCCACGCCGGGAGCGGTCGGCGGCCGACTGCTTGGCGTCGCCCTGCTCATCAGTTCGGCTGTGGCCTTCGCCGTCGGGGCAGTCCTGACCGAACGCTACACCAGTTCGCTCCCGCTTGTGAGTCTGCAGGCCTGGATGACCCTGCTCGGGGCGGGCATCCTGCACGCCGTCAGCGCGGGGCTGCCCTCGGAACGGCTCGGAACAGTCACAGTCGGGCTCGAACAGCTAGCGGCAATCGCGTACCTCGGCATCGTCGCCAGCGCGATTGGGTTCCTCCTTTACTTCCGGCTGATCAGCACAGTCGGGGCCGCTGAAACCAGCCTGGTCTCCTACGTGGTTCCGGCAGTGACGGCCATCAGCGGCTGGCTCCTGCTCGGTGAAACACTCGGCCCGGTTACCGTCACCGGCTTCGCCGTCATCGTGGTCGGCTTCGCGTGGGTGAAAGCCGACGTGCTTCGGTCGTTACGCCGCCGTCACACTGGTTCGCCGCCCCATCGAACACAGGCTCCACGGGACGACTGCGTCGTCGTCAGCGGAAACGCGTACTCGACGCAGGACTGATACGGATTGTTGGGGCGATGTTCCGGTATGCGCCGACCCCGAGATCAGCGCTACCCGGACATAATCTACAACAATCCGTATGTACTCCAGTCAGGGGCATCAGGACTTAGCCGCTGCCACCCGTTGCAACGGTATGGCTCCCCATCCCGGGTTCCACTCGCTACACGACGAAACAACGGCATCGATCCCCGTGACCGGTGGCCTCCCGGACTGGCTCCGTGGCAGTCTCATCCGGAACGGCCCCGGCGCGTTTTCCTTCCCAAATGGAAGCAGTGTCGACCACTGGTTCGACGGGTTCGCGATGCTGTACCGGTTCACCTTCGACCCGGATGGTGACGCCGTTCACTATCGGAACCGCTTCCTCCGAACGGATGCGTACGAAGCGGCGACGAGTGGCGAGTTCGAGGGCGGCTTCGCGACCGGCGAGACGACGCTTCGCTCGCGGCTGGCGACGTTTCTGACAGACCCCTACGACAACACGAACATCATCGCTGAGCGGTTCGGCCGCGAGTACGTCGCACTGACTGAATCGCCCCGGAAGGTGCGTTTCGACCCGAACACGCTCGAAACGACGGGTCACATCGAACACGACGACGGCGTCCCGACCGGCCAGCTCTCCTGTGCCCACGTCAAACGCGACCCGACGAGCGGCGTCCTCGTCAACGTCGACACGGCGTTCGGACGGACCAGCCAGTACCACGTCACTGCCATGACGCCGGACGGGACCCGGCGACACGTCGGGAGCGTCGACACCGACCAGCCGTCGTACATGCACAGCTTCGCGCTCACGCCCCGGTACGTCGTATTGACGGAGTTCCCGCTCCGACTCGACCCGCGACGGTTTCTCAAGCCCGGCCGGCAGGCACCGTTTATCGAGCAGTTCGAGTGGGAACCAGACCGCGGAACCCGAATCATCGTCATGGACCGGACTACGGGAACCGTCGTCGCTGAGCCGGTCATCGACGCCGTGTTCGGCTTTCACCACGTCAACGCGTTCGAGCGAGATGGGGGCAGAGAACTGGTGTTCGACCTCGAAACAGTACCCGACGCGACGACCATCGACTCGCTATATCTGGACAACCTTCGTGCAGGCGAGATGGGCGCTATCGTCGGCCGCATCGAGCGGTTCACTGTGGACCTCGGTACCGGAAGCGGTGCCCCTCGCTACGGCGACGTCGACGCGGCGGTGTCACGCGAGATGTTGTACCCGGACGGCAGTGCGCTGCCGACCGTCTCACCGGCTCGCTGGTGTCGTCCGCACCGGTACGTGTACGCGATGGGGATGGATACTCCCGTCACCGAGTGGGCCCGTCGCGTCCTGAAACTCGACACGGACACGGGCGCTGTCGAGACGTTCGACGATGGCGGGGACTACTTCGGTGAGCCGGTGTTCGTCTCTGCACCGAACGGCGACGCCGAGGATGACGGCGTGGTGTTAGTCGTTGCGCTGGACGCGGACGCCGACCGGTCCCGGCTACTCGTCCTCGACGGTCAGACGTTTACGGAGCGCGCCCGGGCAACGCTCCCCCACGCCGCCCCGTTCGATTTCCACGGTCGATACTTCCCCGAGCTCAGGGTGGCGGCCGACGACTGATACGGACGGTTGGAGATTATGTCCGGATAGCTTCGACCACTGGGTAGGAACGCACCGGTACATCGCTCCACCAATCCGTGTCAGGCTGCATCCATCTTATCCCGGCAACGAATACGAACTGTTGACATGATGTTCGGCTTGCCTAAAATTCGAAAACGCTTTATCCATTTAGGCTGGCCTAAATAGTATGCTGAACGAATCGATTGACACCCCCGAACCGTCACACCGGCTGTCGGTGTCACGGACACTGGACGGAGCGTCGTGAACATGGTGGCAGTGGGGAACCGGACGGGGACGACGTTCGACCGCGATGTCATCATCGTCGGGGGCGGTCCAGCCGGCTGTTCGGCGGGCGTGTTCACGGCCAGAGCGGACCTCGATACGGCCGTCTACGACCGCGGCCGCTCGTCGCTCAAGCGCTGTGCCTACCTCGAAAACTACCTCGGTTTCCCGGCCGGTATCGACGTCGAGACGCTGTACGACCGCATTCAGGACCATGCCGAAACTGCCGGTTGTACCGTCGTCTCCCAGCTAGTCGAATCGCTCGACAGAACTGACGACGGGGAGGGCTTCGTCGTCGAAACGCAGGACGGGGAAACCGCCACGACTCGCCGTGTCATCGCGGCGACTCGCTACGACGGCGAGTATATGCGCGGTCTTGACGACGACGCGGCGATGTTCGAGACGTACGAACATGACGGCGAGGAACACGAAGCCTTCGACAACACGTACGCCGACGCCGACGGCACGACACCGGTTCCGGGTCTCTACGTTGCCTCACCGTCCGAGGCGGCGGACATGCAGGCGATCATTGCGGCCGGCCGGGGCGCACGGGTCGCACGTCGGGTGATCGCGGATACGAGAATCGACGACGGCTGGTGGGAGTCTGTCGCTGATGGAGTGGACTGGGTCCGACGGAGGGCTGAACTCGACGACGAATGGACCGAACGATCGACCTGGGTCGAATATTTCGACGACCGGTACGCCGAGGACGCCCCCGTCGAACCGGGGTCGGACCGCTTCCAGCGGGTCCGTAAGGCGGCTCTTGATGAACGGCGCTCGTCGTATATAACATCCGACGAGATAGCTGATCGAACGGAAACAGGGCAAGAAGCACTGGCAGGCTATCTGGACCCCACGGCGGTCGTTTCGTGGCTCGACCAGACCGCCGTTCTCGATGCAATAGATGACGAAACGATCCGGGACTACCTCGGCGCGAGCGACGGACTCGCGGAGGTGGGCGAGTAATGGTCAGCGAGACACGGGGGGCCACCGACGTGTTGTCACGGGCCAGGACCTGGCTCGACACTCTCGATGGGTCCCTGTTCGGGCTATGTGTCGCGAGCGTTGCCGTCGCCTTCGGGGCCGGTCTCCTTCAGGTGAGCTTCGGGGCGTATTCGATGACCATCCTCGAGGCGTGGCAGGCCGTGTTCGACCCGAAGGTGTGGTTCAGTGTTCAGGCGTGGCAGTCGTTTTTCTTCGGGGCCGAGCTTCCCGAACTGCCGAAACGGACGCTCATCGTGTGGAACATTCGGATGCCGCGGGTAATCGTCGCCGTGCTTGCGGGGATGTGTCTCGCCGTTTCCGGGGCGATATTCCAGGCCGTCACGAGAAACGAACTGGCGAGCCCGTTCATACTGGGCGTGAGTTCCGGGGCGGGGCTCACCGTACTGCTGACCCTCGTTCTGTTCAGCAGTCTCGCTCCGTTCCTCCCGCTGTTTGCCGCGGTCGGTGGCTCCATCGCGTTCCTGCTCGTGTACATGATCGCGTGGCAGGGCGGAACGAGCCCGGTCAGACTGGTCCTTGCTGGTGTCATCGTCAACATGGTGTTTACCTCCCTCCAGCGGGGGCTGTTCTTCTTCGCCGACGACCTGGGCGTTGTCCAGTCGGCGCTGGCCTGGATTACCGGGTCGCTAACGGGCGTCGGCTGGGAGGAGTTTCGCATCGCTGTCATCCCGACGCTGGCCGCGACGCTCCTCGCGCTGGCGGGCGCACGACAGCTGAACCTCCTCCTGCTCGGAGAAGAGACCGCGAGTTCGCTCGGGATGAGTGTCGAGCGGGTCCGGTTCATGCTGTCCGCGGTTGCCATTCTGGCGGCCAGTACGGCAATCTCCGTTGCGGGGATCATCGGGTTCTTCGGCCTCGTGGTCCCCCACATCGTCAGACTCATCGTCGGGAGCGACTACCGCCGGCTCCTCATCGGCTGCGTGTTCGTCGGGCCGGCGTTGATGGTCGTTGCGGACGTTGGTGCACGGCTGGCCCTGAGCCCCGCACAGGTTCCAGTCGGCGTCGTCACTGGCGTCGTCGGCGGGCCGTACTTCCTCTACCTGATGCGGCGACAGGAACAGATGGGTGAGATCTAATGTCACAGGACAACTCCAACTCGGACGGTATCGCTACGGTCAATGACACCGCTGCTGGGTCCCAGTCCAGTCACCGGGACCGGCCGCTGGTCGGCGACGATGTGGTGCTTTCGTACTCCGGGACGGATGAACCGGTCATCGACGGTGAATCGATCACCGCCGAACCCGGGGCCGTGACTGCGCTCGTCGGCCCGAACGGGTCGGGCAAGAGCACGCTGCTGAAAGGCCTCGCCAACCAGCTCGAACCGGAAGCCGGATCGGTACTGCTGGACGGGCAAGACATCCAGACACTGGAGACCAAAGCGATCGCTCGGAAGCTCGGCCTGCTCTCTCAGGAGAGTACGTCGCCAAACAGCATCTCGGTCGAGGATCTGGTGTACCACGGTCGGTACCCACACCGGGGGTTCTTCGACAGTGTCACCGAGGAAGACGAGGCCGCCGTCGAGCGGGCGATTGACCTGGCCGGCTGCGGCCATCTCTGTGAACGTGAAGTCGGTAGCCTCAGTGGTGGCCAGAAACAGCTCGCCTGGATCGCGATGGTCCTCGCACAGGACACCGACGTGCTGTTGCTCGATGAACCGACGACGTTCCTCGATCTCCACCACCAGCTTGAGGTGATGGAGATCATCGAAACACTCCGGGACGAGAGCGACATTACCATCGTGGTCGTCCTGCACGACATCGAGCAGGCGGCCCGTCTCGCCGACCGGATGGTCGCACTCAAAGACGGCGAGATACAGGCCCGGGGACGACCCGAGGCTGTCGTCACGGAACAACTCCTCGCGGACGTTTTCGAAATCGAGGCAGAGGTCTCGGCTACGCCACACGGGCCGCGCGTGAATCCAATCCGTGCCCGCCACGACGGCGACGAACGCACTGCTGGTGACGATAGTGCCGAACCGGATCGCGCCGAGGAGGTCGTGGCCGAATAGGGCCAGTAAGACCACCACGAAATCGCACTCTGGCCCACGGATTTTTCTCACGGACGTCGGGCTCTGCGCTTGATACTGGACTCTTCCCACGGACGCCGGACTCGGCGCTTGATACTGGATTGTTCCGGGTTGGTGAACCGGAACATCTATATATTTTTTAGGCTAGCCTAAAACAATGGCTGACGACACCACTGACATCGAGTCACCGACGCGAAGAGAGTACGTCAAGTATGGGGGCACGGTTCTCAGTGCCGGGCTGCTTGCGGGATGCACCGGTGATGCCGAGCGGGGAACCGGCTCCGCGCCGACGGAGGCCGTGACGGAGACGGACACGACAACTGCAGACGGGTCGTACTCCGTGTCGATGTCCCCGATGGGAGCGGTGACCTTCGACTCGCCACCGGAGACCGTCTTCACGCGGCTCACGCACCACGCAGACATGGCGCTCGCCCTGGGTCGCGGGGACACTGTCACGGCAATGCACGCGCCGGACTATTACAGTGGGCTGTGGAACCAGTTCGTCGAACGATTGCCGGGCGTGTCGCTGGACTGGACCGGGCTGTACTCTTCGTGGAAACCGAGCAAAGAGAAACTGTACGAACTGGACAGCGATATCCACCTGGCAGACCCGGCCTGGATCGCCAAACAGGACAACTGGGACCGTGAGGACTTCGAAGAGATCGCCACCAACGTCTCGCCGTGGTTCGGCAACTCGCTGAGTGACCGACACGCCGAACCCCCGTCCGGATGGGGGGACTACGAGTACTACACTCTCTGGGAGCAGTTCGAACTCGTGGCTGAGGCGTTCCAAGAACAGGCCCGATACGAGGCGCTTGCGGCGGTTCACGACGAGATGCGCTCGACCATCGACGCGAACCTGCCGCCCGAGTCGGAGCGCCCGTCGGCGGTACTGCTCGCCGCGGCTGATCTCGACGAGATCTACGCCTATACCCTTGACAACCCCGGATTCCTGACCGCACACACCCGCCCGTTCGGAGCGCGGGATGCCTTCGAGGGCTCGGTCGAGACGAACTCCGTGGTCGACTTCGAGACGCTGCTTGCGGCGGACCCGGACGTCATCCTGCACCTCGGCGGGTTCGAGCCGAACACGAGCCTTCCGGAGCGACGGGAGGCGTTTAAATCCGACCCGGTCGGATCGGAAATCACGGCCGTACAGAACGACCGGATCTACCCCCAGGGAGCGAGATATCAGGGTCCGATACTGCATCTCTTCCAACTGGAGATGACCGCAAAGCAACTGTATCCCGAGCAGTTCGGCGAATGGCCGACGTACACTGAGGGGCCGTATCCCGAAATCCCGGCCGAGGAACAGTTATTCGACCGCAAGCGGGTCGCGGATATCATCAACGGTGGGTTCGAGGCCTGAGCGACAACGATACGGCAGCCGACGCACGGACACTCGGAGCATACTATCGAATAGGCCCATTGTGACAGAGACATCCCAGATATGGATGAATAGTCTACTATCGTAGTAACTATTGGCAGTATATATTGAATATAAGGGTATAGTGGCCTGTTTGTCCAGAAAGAATTTATACCTCCCTGTCATCACCTCACATATGTTAGTTCACGAAGGAAACACGCACTCTTACACCACCGGCTCCGACCGATACTGCCGTCACTGCAACGACGTTGCGTTAGCCTACGACCCGTCGGCTGACCGCCCTCGCTGTCGGTCGTGCGGAAAGCTAGTGTAGCAGCGTCTCTAGCCTTTAGCTGAACCGCCGCTGACCGCCAGTATCGGCCGATCCGAAGCCTGGTCCGTGGGAATTCTCCGAAACTAGTCGCGGAACGCGTAACGAGCTACCGGGTGGGTTGCCTGGCTGACTGCCAGTGCAGACCGACTACAGCTTGACGAGAACTTTGATCGCTTCGCGCTCGTCCATCGCCCGATACCCCTCGGGAACGCCGTCGAGGTCGACGGTTTTCGTGAAGATCGGTGACGGGTCGAGTGTGCCCTGCAGCACATCGGCCAGCAGTTCGTCGGCGTAGGCACGAACCGGTGCCACGCCGCCGTTGAGCGCGATGTTGTCGCCGAACAGTGAGAACACGTCCAGTCCGGAGTCGTCGACCCCATGCGGGACACCGACGTAGCCGACGGTCCCGCCCGGCCGACAGACGTCGATGGCGGTCTCCATCGCTGAGGCCGCACCGACACATTCCAGGACGTGGTTCGCACCGCCGTTGGTCAGATCGTCTGCCGCGTCCACGGCGTCCTGACCACGGGCGGCGATGGTCTCGGTCGCGCCGAACGACTCCGCGAGTTCGAGCCGGTCCTCGTGGTGGCCCATCGCGATAATCCGCTCCGCTCCGAGACGGCGGGCCGCGAGTACGCCACACAGTCCGACAGCGCCGTCGCCGACCACGATACAGGAGTCTCCCTCGCTGACGCCGGCGCTGACTGCCGCGTGGTGACCGGTCCCCATCACGTCTGTCAGCGGGAGAATCGCTTCCAGCGTGTCCTCGTCGTCGGCGTGGCGGTCGGGAACGCGGACGAGCGTCCCGTCGGCTTCCGTCGCTCTGACGTACTCGCCCTGGCCGCCGCCGTTGTCGCCGCCCCAGGAGTCGCCGTTGACACAGGACGTGTGCAGTCCCTTCCGGCAGAACTCACACCGCCCACAGCTGATGACGAACGGGGCGAACACCCGGTCGCCGGGCTCGACTGAGCGCACGTCGTCGCCGACTTCCTCGACGATACCCATCGGTTCGTGGCCGACGCGAGACCCTTCCTCTCGGTCGCTCTGACCGCGATAGAACCACAGGTCGGAACCACAGACAGCGGTGTGGGTCACACGGACAATCGCGTCGGTGGGCGATTCGATCTCCGGCCGCGGGACCTCTTCGACGGCAATCTCACCGGGGCCACGGTAGATGGCTGCGCGCATGTGATCGCTTCGGGGTGGCTGTGGAAAACCGTTCTCATGCCACTTCGGTACGTCACCTTCGCTGCTCGTATTGGATGACAACAATTACCAGTGGTGAGACAGAACTAGGCGGCATGACGGACGTTCTCGTCGTCGGCGGCGGCCCCGCCGGCCTGAGTGCGGCACTGTTCACACAGAAAAACGGCCTAGAAACGACAGTCTTCGACACTGACGGGACCTGGATGCACAAAGCACACCTGTTCAACTATCTCGGAGTAGGCTCTCAGGACGGGTCCGCGTTCATGGAGACTGCTCGTACACAAGTCGACAGCTTCGGCGTCGACCGAAAGCAGGGAACAGAGGTGACCGATGTGGGCCAAACCGACGCCGGATTCGAGGTCGCAACCGAGGATGACACGTACGAAGCATCCTATCTCATCCTCGCGACCGGGGCTAACCGCGACCTCGCTGAGACGCTGGGCTGTGACATGACTGCTGAAGACGTCGTCGACGTGGACGTGACGATGGAGACGAGTGTCGACGACGCCTACGCGACAGGTGGTATGGTCCGAGTCGAGGAGTGGCAGGCAGTCATCTCCGCCGGCGACGGCGCGGCGGCGGCCCTGAATATTCTCACGAAGGAGAAAGGGGAACACTTCCACGACTTCGATACGCCCGCCGACGCGGACGCGCTGTTTGGTCCCGAGGAGTAGATTCCGAAACGGCTCCGGACGTGTCTATCTCATTGCTAACCGCTGAATACCGTGTTACTGATCACTGGCCAGCGAGTACGGACTGCATTCGGCGGTAAGCAAACTCGGACTGGATGAGGCTAAGCAAGTGCGTAATTTGTGGCACTGCCGCCTTTACTACGTCACTGCAGTCGGTTTGGGGTTCTGAAACCGACCGACAGCATTATCGACTGATTCACTATGGCATCACAGAGCCATGTGTTCTCTGTGAAGGAGTTCGAGTTCAACATCAGGTTCACTGCCGGTGCCGACCCGGTAATGGACCTGTTTCACGAGTACCCGACGCTACGACTCCGGAACGCCACATGTACCGTGACCGAAAACGCCATGTGGCGTATCGACCACGTAGACGGTCCCGCTGACGCCATCTCCACGTTCGATGAGGTGTTTCTCGACGACGACGGCTGTAACGAGTGTCTCGACGAGCACCGCTGTTCCGGGACGCGGGAGTACCAGGTTCTCGACCGCCGACCGACTGCCAGAACGGTATATACGTACCACGCAGACACTGACCGGTGTCGTGCAGTACCCACTATCGTCACCGACCACATCGGGGATGGTGTCGTCTTCGAATCGGAACGCACTGGCAGTACGTATCGGTGGCGGGTGTTGTCGCCGGTCGAGACGTCGCTCGATCCGCTGTTTGATCATCTCGAATCAACACTCCGAACTGGGGTACAGCTCGATGTCGACCACCTAGGAGGCGCTGAACCATGGCGAGACAAGACACAGCCCGTGTTCCCACAGTGACTGTACAAGGTCCACGGCTGTGCGTATTCGTTGTAATAGGGTGTAAACACGACTCGATTGAATACGACGCCACTAAACCTGACGCCGAAATCAGTGGACCGACCGCTCGTCGCTTTCGTCGATGGCTTCAATCGGATCGGCGTTGCCAAACGATGGCTCCGGACCGTCCCCGGCCGCGGCCCACTCGCAAGCATTGGCGAGGACTTGTTGGATCGCTTCGTTGTGGTAAATCGGATAGGTCTCGTGGCCCGGCCGGAAATAGAAGATTCGGCCCGCCCCGCGGCGGTAGCAACACCCTGAACGGAACACCTCACCGCCCTCGAACCAGGAGTTGAACACGAGCGTATCCGGTGCCGGAATGTCGAACCGTTCCCCGTACATCTCGGTCTCCGGGAGTTCGATGTACTCGTCGACGCCGTCGGCGATGGGATGGCCCGGCTCGACGACCCACAATCGCTCGGTTTCGGCGGCTTCGCGCCATTTCAGACTGCAGGTCGTCCCCATCAGTTCGCGGAAGATCTTCGAGTAATGGCCCGAGTGGAGGACGATGAGCCCCATGCCGTCGAGGACCCGCTCTTTCACTCGGGAAACCACCTCGTCGTCGACCTGGTCGTGCGCGGCGTGGCCCCACCAGGTCAGAACGTCCGTTTCTGCCAGTACGTCCTCGGTAAGCCCGTGTTCGGGCTCCTGCAGCGTCGCGGTCTCCGTGTCGAATCCGCGCTCTTCCAGTGCCGAGGCGATAGTGCCGTGAATCCCGTCGGGGTACAGGTCCGCGACCGCTTCGTGTTCCTGCTCGTGGACGTATTCGTTCCAGACTGTAACGCGTGTCATACTCGTGGTTTCCACCTCCGCCGTAACGGCGTTGGCCAAGCGGCAATCCGTACGACAGGCGGACGCGATACGTTTTCGTCTCCGCTGGGTATTCGCCGGGAGACCCTCCAACACATCCATCTGCCTCAGAGACCGTCTTGTGTCGCTCAGCGCCGAGTGTCCGGTTCACGTTCTATCGCGCGCCAGCGCCGTTCCAGCGAGGGGACGACAGCCTCGATCTTGAACCCCGGTACGGCCCGTTTTCCAACTGCGTCCACAGGACTGTGAATAACGCCCTGAAACCACCAGATACAGACGACTGTAAGGGGCTCGCGTGAGAGTACAGTCGAGTGAAATCGGGGCGTAAAGCACTGTTATACCGGATACACACGACTGTACTGCACTCCGGACGTTCGTACAGAATACGGCCTGTTTTTTCGGCTATCAGCGCTTCTCGCTTCTGTTCCGGCGCTATTCTGGGTAGACGATAATGTAAACAGTAGATAGGTATAAATACTCCCTGCCAGACGACGTGACTGATGCACCCTACCAGAAACCGCTGTATCGGAAGGTTTCGAGCGATAGAGGCCCGTACCGAGGTGGTTCAGAAATGAGAGCGCGATACTGTTTCCCAGGGCACGTAGCTGGTGACAGTGGCGGCACGTCTCCGGACGAACGGATTCCGGTGGTGAGAACCCATGTCTGAGCACACGCTGGTGCTCCTGGCACTGCTGCCGCTGGCGACGATTGCGGTGTTGATGGTCGGGCTGTACCAGCCTGCGACACGGACAATGCCCATCGCATGGGCGGTTGCGGCTATCGCTGCCTTTGTCGGCTGGCAGATGTCGCCCACGCTGATCGCTGCCGCGTCGATACGCGGCGCGCTGACAGCGACCAGAATCTTGGTCATTGTCTTCGGGGCCATACTCCTGCTGTACACGCTGAAACAGTCCGGCGCGTTCGAAGTCATCAACGCGGGGTTCTCCTCGATCAGCGACGACCGGCGCGTGCAGGTCATCCTGCTCGTTTTCCTCATGGGCTCGTTCATCGAGGGCGCGGCCGGCTTCGGGACGCCCGCGGCCATCGTCGGCCCGCTGCTGGTCGGCCTGGGCTTCCCGCCGCTGGCTGCGGTGGTCGTTGCGCTCACGGGGAACATCCTCGCGATCACGTTCGGTGCAGTCGGAACGCCGCTGATAATCGGACTGCGTGACGTGGTGTTCGCAGAGGGTACGGGCGCATCACAGCAGGTGCTCCAGCAGGGCGGCTTCGAGAGCGTCGGCGCGTACGTCGCTCAGATCGGTGTATGGGCAGCGGTCATCCACGCTATCGTCGGCATCGCTATCCCGTTCATCGGCGTGGCGATGATGACGCGTTTCTTCGGAGAAGAGCGGTCGATCAAACCGGCGCTCGAAGTCCTGCCGCTGTGCCTCTTCGCGTGGGCTTCCTTTGCAATACCCTACGTCGCGACCGCGTACTTCCTCGGTCCGACGTTCCCGGCCCTGCTCGGTGCGATGGTTGGCCTGCTCGTGGTCACGACCACGCTACGGGCCGGCTACTTCCTCCCAGACGACGAATGGGACTTCGGCCCGCAGGAGCAGTGGCCGGACCACTGGATCGGCAGTATCGAGCCCGGCGAGGGCGTCGGCACCACGACGGGTGACAGCCGAGAGGGAACCGTCGCGGCCGACGGCGGCACGGCAACGTTTGAAGAATCCCACTCGCAGGACATGTCGCTGGGCATGGCCTGGCTGCCGTACCTCCTCGTCGCCGCACTGCTGGTCGTGACCCGCGTCGTCAGTCCGATTCAGGAGTTCCTGTCGACGAACGGCGTTCTCCTGTGGAGTAACATCCTCGGTACGCCGTTCTCGGAGGGCGTCGAGCTGTTCTACCTCCCCGGGAGCCTCTTCGTCCTCGTCGCCGTGATCACGTACGCGCTCCACGGAATGGACACTGATGGAATCAAGGCCTCGTGGAGCGAGGCGCTTCGGAACATCGCTCCGGCCGTCGTCGCACTGTGGTTCGCGGTCGCCACGGTCATGATCATGCAGCGGACCGGCAGCGCCGTCGTGCTGGAGGCCGCGCCGATCAACTCCGGAATGCTCGGCCTGCTGTCGGAAATCACGGCGAACGGGACCGGCCAGATGTTCCCGTTCTTCTCGGGCTTCATCGGTGCGTTCGGCGCGTTCATCGCCGGTTCGAACACGGTCAGCGACATCCTGTTCGGACTGTTCCAGTTCCAGGCCGCACAGCAGATCGGTGCGCCGACCCAGATCGTGGTCGCCGCGCAGGCGGTCGGCGGCGCAATCGGCAACCTCATCGCGATTCACAACGTGGTCGCCGCCCTCACCGTGGTCGGCCTCATCGGCGAGGAGGGACGTGTCATCCGCCTCGAACTGATACCGGTGCTGTACTACGGCGTGTTCACGGGCATATTGACGCTCATCCTGGCATACGTCGTGGCACCGGCCGCGTTCTAACTCCTCCCACTCTCTCACTTCCTACTTATGGCATACGACTCCCGACCCCCCGAGGAGCGTGACCCGGCGACAGACCCGAGTGCGAACTACGATTACCAAGGCGAGAGCGTCCATCGACCGGACCTCGTAGCGGTCCTGGAGCGCCGCGTGGATGGCGACGTACGCTTCGATACGTACACCCGTGAGCTATTTGCGACTGATGCGAGCGCGTACGAACAGCGCCCAATCGGCGTTGTCTCACCGGTTTCGACCGACGATGTGGTTACGGTGATGGAGTACTGCGCCGAGCAGGGGATTCCGGTACTCCCACGGGGTGGCGGGACCAGTCTCGCCGGGCAGGCCGTCAACGAGGCCGTCGTCCTCGATTTCAAACGGCACATGGACGAGACGCTGTCGGTCGACCCGGAGGCCGGGCGGGCCCGGGCACAGGCCGGCATCACAATCGCCCGCCTCAACGACCGGCTCGAACCCCACGGCCTGAAGTTCGCGCCGGACCCCGCCTGGGGCGACAAGAGCGTCCTCGGCGGTGCAATCGGGAACAACACGACCGGTGCACACTCGCTGAAATACGGCAAGACAGACGCCTACATCGAGGAGTGTGAGGTCGTCCTCGCTGACGGCACCCAGACGACGTTTGGCTGGGTCGGCGTCGATGATCTCAAAGCGCGAGCAGCCGAGGCCGGCCCGGACGCCGACCTCGAAACGCGAATCTACGCCGAAGTCGCGAAGATTCTTGCAGAAGACGCGGCGGAAATTGATGATAAATATCCGGACCTCAAGCGCAACGTCTCCGGGTACAACCTGGACGAACTGGTCGACAGCGCCAGGGAGCGCGGCGAAGTCAACCTCGCCCGACTGCTCGCCGGGAGCGAGGGGACGCTCGCCGTCGTGACCGAAGCGACGGTTTCGCTCGAGCCCGTCCCCCAGGCAACGGCCGTCGCCATGCTGACCTACGACGATATCCTGTCGGCGATGCGGGACGTCGCCCCGATTCTCGATCACGACCCCTCGGCCGTCGAGGTGATGGACGACGTGCTCCTCGACCTCGCCGCGGAGACGCCGGAGTTCGCTGACGTTGTCGGTATGCTCCCCGAGGAGACGGATTCGACGCTGCTCGTCGAGTTCTACGCCGACTCGGCAGACGACGGCGCACAGAAGGTCGCCGACCTGCTCGCCGACCGACTGCCTGACTACGACGCCCGGGAATCGCCGAGTGAGGGAGCGGCCGCGGTCACTGACGCCCCCGTCAACGCTGTCGATGCACTGGAGGCATACGACGCGGACCGGCAGGCGAAGTTCTGGAAGATGCGCAAGGCCGGCCTCCCGATTCTCCTGTCGCGGACGGGCGACGACAAACACTGGCCGTTCGTCGAGGACACGGCGGTCCCGGCCGAGAACCTCCCGGAGTACGTCGCCGATATCCGGGAGCTGTTCGACGAACACGACACGTTCGCCTCCTACTACGCCCACGCCGGCCCCGGCGTGTTGCACATCCGGCCGCTGTTGAACCTGAAATCCGGGGACGGCATCGAGACGATGGAGGCCATCTCCGACGCTATCACGGACCTCGTCGTCCAGTACGACGGGTCGGTGTCGGGTGAACACGGCGACGGCCGCGCCCGGACCCAGTGGAACCGCAAACTGTACGGCGACGACCTCTGGGAGACGTTTCGGGACCTGAAGACGGCCTTCGACCCGGACTGGCGGCTGAATCCGGGCAACATCTGCGGCGACCACGACCCGGCCGAGAACCTCCGGTACGACCCGGACTACGAGTTCGACGCGGGCTTCGAACCCACGCTCGACTGGGACAACGAGAACGGGTTTCAGGGGATGGTCGAACTCTGTCACGGCTGTGCGGGCTGTACCGTCCATCAGGAAACCACCGGCGGCGTCATGTGTCCGACCTACCGCGCCGCCGAGGAGGAAATCACCAGCACTCGTGGTCGGGCCAACATGCTCCGGTCGGCGATGGACGGTGACCTCCCCGAGGACCCCACCGACGAGGAGTTCGTCACGGAAGTCCTCGACCTCTGTATCGGCTGTAAAGGCTGCAAAAAGGACTGCCCGAGCGGCGTCGACATGGCGAAGCTCAAAGCCGAGGTGGTCCACGAACACCACCAGCGTGAAGGTATCTCGCTGCGGGACCGGCTGTTCGCCAACGTCGAGACGGTGCTCTCGCTTGGGAGCGCGTTCGCC